>NZ_JBFRTN010000207.1:0-222 GCF_041474095.1 Vibrio sp. 10N.222.54.A3 | reverse complement strand
ACTTGACGGTGACGCCAGTGAATGATGCGCCGGAGCTGACAGGCGATCTGTTGGGTGAAATGGATGAAGCAGGCAGCTACACCATCACGGCGGCAGATCTTGGCTACACGGACGTTGACGATACGGACACAGGCGTGAGCTTCACGGTCAGCAACGTGAGTAACGGCACAATCTTAGTGAACGGCGTCGCGTCGAGCAGCTTTACGGTGGCGCAGTTGGCGG
>NZ_JBFRTN010000206.1:0-282 GCF_041474095.1 Vibrio sp. 10N.222.54.A3 | reverse complement strand
CGCTAATCCGCGATGAACCATTTAATTACCTATCCGTGATCTTTATAGCAGCCATTTTCTTTCTGAACTCATCCTCTTTAAAGCCCTTACAGTAATCCACAAACTCGCCTGTTTTCTTCTCTACTGCCAATACCTGATAGGCTTTGTTGCGTAATTCAGTTTAGAAATAGATCCACCCAGTTTCGCATGCTTTTTAGTCAATACGACAAGTTTCAGGCATACCTAACCCAGTAAGCTTGTTCAACGTAAGCGTGTTATGAACACCGCATTCTAATCTTTCAG
>NZ_JBFRTN010000205.1:0-259 GCF_041474095.1 Vibrio sp. 10N.222.54.A3 | reverse complement strand
TGATGGAAAAAACAGGCAATGCAACTCCAGTATTCTCATTCACAGTGACTTACGCAGTAGCCAACGTGCTATTGACCCTTTGGGGACCAATCATCGTCGGCATTATCTCCGTCAACGCTGGTATGTAATTCAGACTATAACGTCAGTCTAAGACGTCAATCCAATTAAAACACTAAGCGATTCCCTGGCCAAACATAGGGAAGGGGATCGACTTGCTAAAATTTATGAAAGTAAGGTATCTATTATGACTACTCAAACT
>NZ_JBFRTN010000204.1:0-211 GCF_041474095.1 Vibrio sp. 10N.222.54.A3 | reverse complement strand
TATCCGAGAAGCTAATAGTAAAGACGTTAGCTTCAACATCCGACGCGTCTTTAACAAAACCGATGTAATCGCCAGCACTGTTAGGATCTTCTTTTAGCTGAACCGCCAAGTTGTTTGACGTTAACGTACCTAGAGTATTGAACTCTGTTGGCTCGATACGGAACGACTCAACATCGTCACTCTCATGAGTAAACTGAATGACTTTGGTGTC
>NZ_JBFRTN010000203.1:0-600 GCF_041474095.1 Vibrio sp. 10N.222.54.A3 | reverse complement strand
GTATAAAATAGATCAAAGAATGAAATGAGTTAATTAATATAATTATCTTTAAACCTATAACGGTATAAATAATAATGATTATCGATACGCATAAATTGTTGGGTTCGCTATTTTATCAAGCGACAAGTAAAGAACAGTTAATCACCATTGTCGAAGCTTTGGTTGAGAGCGAAGTACTCTCTGAAGAATGCTTGCAGGCATTAAGAAGCGAAGACGAAGATGCGCTCGCAGCAGAGTTCAGCCGCCTGTTTGAAGGCGTTGGAGACATGCCAGCTCCGCCTTGGGGTTCTGTGTACCTAGATAAAGACCGCGTTGTGTTTGGTGCTTCTACGGTTGAGTATCGCCAGTTTTTAGAATTGAATCAGATTGAATTAGACACTGGGTTAAGAGAGCCGGAAGATCAATTTGGTTTAATGTTATTCGCTCATGCGTATTTGTTAGAAAATAATAATATTAATTCAGCCGGTGAATTGCTTGAGGGTCACTTATTAACTTGGTCTTCTGTTTATTTAGAAAAACTAAATAAAGCATCAGAGTTATCTTTTTATAAAAAGCTATCGGTTGATGTAATAGATTGGTTTAAGTACTTAATATCTGAAT
>NZ_JBFRTN010000202.1:0-1108 GCF_041474095.1 Vibrio sp. 10N.222.54.A3 | reverse complement strand
GTATTTTAGGACGAGACATGGTAACCAGCATTTTATAATGAATTTTTAAAAAGAGAATGCTTGGTGATAGAGAACTGATTGGTTGATTAATGCATGCCTGAGCGCATTTTGTCGGCGAGCGCAAAGAAGACAAAAACGACGAAACAGACTAGAGCAGCACACAGTGAAGTTAAGATGGTTGTGGCGTCTTTTGAAATCAATGGAATGGTGATAGAAGCTAGCGCTATCAACATAACAAGGATATGAACAATTCGACCCGGAATTGGATTTTTATGACAGAATGAAGCCCAGAGGTAACGCATTTTCAACACCAGTATAAAATTAGTGGTTTTATTCTATTTTCTTAGTGAGTATTTTGTAAATAACAATTGGTTACAATTGGTTGTAAATAAGATCTAAGTCGAATTAGTATTAAACCAGTTAAATAACAGCAGTTTATTGATCTTTTATTGAATTTTAACTTTCAAAATGAACATCATAATATTCCGTATTCTTTGGAATGCTAAGTCAAATATTATTCGAATTTTTGTTTTTTGACTTAAGATCTCATTTATTGAGTGTTCTGTTAAGAGACCGTTTGCGTACAGGTATTGGTGGCGTAACTATCAAGCGAATTAGAGTCATCCTAGAGCCTGTTATTCGTTTTATGTTATTTATCAAAGTGACTCCTCAAATTGAGAGCGAAGTAATCTTGTGAATTTTTCGGTTTGATATACTCAATATTCATTCGATAAAGATGATGGAGATGATATGTCGAAAACCGCGAAGATCATTAATGAAGATAAGCTGGTAAAAAAAGCAGTTGAAGTCGGTTTTAAGATGGCTAAGCTACAAGGTTTTGATTTGCCAAATTCATCCCAACCGATAAAGGTTAAAGCGGTGTACTTGTTCCTTGTTGAAGTCAATCAGATCACACCGTTACCGGACGATAAGCTTGATGGCGCGAACATCAAGAAGCGTTTAGCACTCTGGCTTCATAAGGCACTGCCGGACAATGACCCGCTGAAGTAAACTTGTATTACCTCATTTTTTATATTTGAAACCTAGCGATTTTTCGCTGGGTTTTTTGCTTTATGGAGCAGTAAAAATAGGTTCATCGCGGATTAGC
>NZ_JBFRTN010000201.1:0-249 GCF_041474095.1 Vibrio sp. 10N.222.54.A3 | reverse complement strand
AATCGAGAATAAAGCCTTATTCTCCAAGCGTTAACGGCACGATTTTAGTATAATCAATGCTATGAAAAAGACGCCAAATATCGACCCAGAAAGCCAAGATGTTGCCGAGCTACAAGCGATGGTAGCTGCTCTGATGTCGGAGAAAAATGAGTGGAAACAAGAGCGCCAATCGCTGCTTGAACAACTCAAACTCGCCTTCGACCGTCAGTTCGCGAAACGCTCGGAGGCATTAAAGCCTTACGATGAATC
>NZ_JBFRTN010000200.1:0-1055 GCF_041474095.1 Vibrio sp. 10N.222.54.A3 | reverse complement strand
GGTGTTGCTAAAGATTTCGCATCTATCGATAACGCTCCAGAAGAGCGTGAGCGCGGTATCACAATCGCAACTTCTCACGTTGAGTACGACACTCCAGCACGTCACTACGCACACGTAGACTGTCCAGGACACGCGGATTATGTTAAAAACATGATCACTGGTGCTGCACAAATGGACGGCGGTATCCTAGTTGTTGCTGCGACTGACGGCCCTATGCCTCAAACTCGTGAGCACATCCTACTTGGTCGTCAAGTTGGTATCCCTTACATCATCGTATTCATGAACAAATGTGACATGGTTGATGACGAAGAGCTACTTGAGCTAGTTGAGATGGAAGTTCGTGAACTTCTTTCTGAATACGACTTCCCAGGTGATGACCTACCAGTTATCCAAGGTTCTGCACTTGGCGCACTAAACGGCGAGAAGCAGTGGGAAGACAAGATCGTTGAGCTTGCAGAAGCACTAGATTCTTACATTCCTGAGCCAGAGCGTGCAGTTGACCAACCGTTCCTACTACCAATTGAAGATGTATTCTCAATTCAAGGTCGTGGTACTGTTGTAACTGGTCGTATCGAGCGCGGTATCCTACGTGTAGGTGACGAAGTAGAAATCGTTGGTATCAAAGAGACTACTCTTACTACTTGTACTGGTGTTGAAATGTTCCGTAAACTGCTTGACGAAGGTCGTGCAGGTGAGAACGTTGGTGCACTTCTACGTGGTACTAAGCGTGATGACGTTGAACGTGGTCAAGTACTTTCTGCGAAAGGTTCTATCAACCCACACACTAAGTTTGAGTCTGAAGTATACGTACTTTCTAAAGACGAAGGCGGCCGTCACACTCCTTTCTTCAAAGGTTACCGTCCACAGTTCTACTTCCGTACAACTGACGTAACAGGCGACATCACTCTACCAGAAGGCGTAGAAATGGTAATGCCAGGTGACAACGTTCAAATGACTGTTGAGCTAATCGCTCCAATCGCAATGGACGAAGGTCTACGTTTCGCAATCCGCGAAGGTGGCCGTACAGTTGGTGCTGGTGTTGTAGCTAAAATCTT
>NZ_JBFRTN010000199.1:0-257 GCF_041474095.1 Vibrio sp. 10N.222.54.A3 | reverse complement strand
TGGTCACTTATCTATCGATAATAATCGCGCAGAGCGCTCTGCGCGATTATTATCGATAGATAAGTGACCATCGTCGATATAACGAATGAGTTTAGGCCATTGCCCGAGCGTGTACTTTATTGCTTTGCCTAGTGGGCTAGAGCCTATCACCTTCTGGGTTGTCATCCATTGGTAAAGCTCATCCAGTATCGGCTTGGCAAGCGCTTGACGCTCTGCTTTTCGCTCTTCGGCAGGCGCACCTTTTAAGCGTGATTCTA
>NZ_JBFRTN010000198.1:0-315 GCF_041474095.1 Vibrio sp. 10N.222.54.A3 | reverse complement strand
ATCAACGATAAAACCTACTCAGTTGGAGTATACAGTAAAAAATATGTCTATTTGCGTGTGAGTGAGTGACAGCCCCTTACTGGCAATGCTTCTTTTGGATCTATAAAGCGTACATACTATGTATAATGGTGTGTACGCTTTTTTATCCCTGAAGGCTTAGCAGGATGATGGTCTCACTGCGTGAAGACCATCATCCTGCCAAAAGGGTATTTAAGGGAATGATGGTAAAGTAAAATAATAAAGCCACTCCTGACGCTCGCACAGCTCACTACTCGCTAGGCATTTATGATTTTTCTTGGCGTTGTTGCCTAAATT
>NZ_JBFRTN010000197.1:0-443 GCF_041474095.1 Vibrio sp. 10N.222.54.A3 | reverse complement strand
TAGCGCTACTTATCATGGCAACGTCTAGCGCTGCCATGGCACAAAATGTGACCTCAATGGAACAGCAAAAAGTCGATAACGACATGCTACAACTGGCCGACGTTCAACAAGAAGCGGCGTTGTTCATGGTTGAAGAAAATTCAGACTACGTGGAGATTGACTACATTGGTCAGTGGGTTGACGTGAACAATTACGTCACACACAAAGAAGCTAAAGAACGCCAGCTTCAAAAGACCACCAAGAAATACATTTACTCGCAAACAGGTGAAACTCTAGAATCCATCGAGCAGCGAATTGCTGAGCATATTCAAGTGGACCAACCTAGATATTTCAGTGTCGATGTTTACCGTAATTACCACGGTGATTCTGGGGACTTTAACTATCTAGCTCGAGTTATCGAATACATTTAAGTTATTCGTTTGACATCAACGATAAAACCTACT
>NZ_JBFRTN010000196.1:0-762 GCF_041474095.1 Vibrio sp. 10N.222.54.A3 | reverse complement strand
CGCGATGAACCCTTTTTATACCTAATGAAAGTCAAACTCACCAATTCCCATACTGGAGCTATCGCTGAAAGATATGCGTGGAACATAGAGCTCATATCGATATTTGATACCGCTAATATTTGAGTAATCGAAAGCCTTAATGTGGGTGGACAGAACTCTTTAAGGAGCTTAAGTCATACAGAGAATTAGTTCTTCTGCCCACTCGCTAGTCTACCCAATAACCCACTCTCAAGTTATATAAGCTTCAATCGAAAGGCTTCACCTTTCACCTGGAAACAAAAATAACGGGACTCAACGTCTCGCTAGAATAGCGTTAGTTATTAACAGGACTACGGAGCTAGATGAGTGGTGAACAGAAAGCTTTAGCTTTGAACTAAGTCATTAAATACAGCAAGGCTGCACTAAATCAGTGTTCGATAGAGATAGCTAAAGGAACACATGGTACTTCAAGTGATACTTGTAAAAATGACAGGAATAAAAAGCGCTAGCATTTCTGCCGAGACGTGCAGACTAGAGTCTTAAATATGGCAAGGCTGGAATGAGTAGGCACTCCGGAGATTCGAGCACGCAGGTGAGCTAGGAGCGCCTAGTAATCCCAACATTACTTCGTAGAAGCAGCAGATACAAAAAAGCCCCAGTATTTCTGCTGAGGCTTAGTATATGGAAAGGTTGGAGGTTTAGACTCCCAACACGCGCTGTTTTGGTAAGTAGGAGAATCCGCGGCTTTGCTAATGGCGTATATTATACCAATCCGGAAAATTA
>NZ_JBFRTN010000195.1:0-3851 GCF_041474095.1 Vibrio sp. 10N.222.54.A3 | reverse complement strand
ATTAAACCAATATATTTGTAGTACAAATAAGATCGATAATTTGCTTTTAAAAGTTCCCTATATTAGGCAGCCAATAATGAAAACTTGAAAACCACTATTAGATACTGACAGGGATACACGGAAGTGAAATGCTTTTAACACACCCGTTACACTTTCCCCGTCCAATAAAAAGGTGTCATTATGAAGAAATACGTTCCAATCTTAATTGCTCTTAGTACGGTATCTTCTATGAGCTATGCAGCAACACCGCGTGAAGATGCTGTTGACTACTTACAGATGCGTAAAGGCGTGGCTTACCAAGTAAACCATTCAAAACCTTTCACTGGTCAATTTGAAGAGAAGTTCGATAACGGCCAAGTCGCGACCCAAGCTCAGTTTGCCGATGGCTTAGAACTTGGGCTAGAAACTAACTGGTATCCGAATGGCCAAGTCGCTTCTAAAGTGAATTACGTAAAAGGTGAACTGCAAGGCAAAGCTGAAACCTGGTATCCAAACGGACAGAAAAAAGCAGAACTCAATTATAAAGACAATGAACTATCAGGCACCGCCTCTCGCTGGTATCCCAATGGGGAACAAAGCTTGACAGCTGAATACAGCGACGGACAAAAAGATGGATTGGTAACGGACTACTACCCGAACGGTAATAAGGCCAGCCAAGCGAAGTTTGATGAAGGTGAAGTCGCGAACGGAAAACTTACTCGCTGGAATACTAACGGTGACAAAGTTGAAGAACTGACCTTTAAAGATCACAAAGTCACCTCTAAACAGGTGTGGATGCCTACAGAAAGCTAAGCCTCAAGAACAGCTCTCACGGAGCTCTTTGATATAACTAAACGCCTGCTGTTAAAGTTTGCAGCTACACGTCTGCAACTAAGAGACAAGAGAAGAGAAGAGAAGAGAAGGGAAACGAACATTCATGTGATTAAGCGTGAATGTTCGTGGCTTTGATGCTGTAACAGACTCACTTGAACGCGCTGTCATCAACCTAAAAGCTTAGCTCTTAAGCCGGGCTTACACGTTTTTGCTTATCAAACTATTCTCTACTCAAATTTCAGATAAAAAAACGCTCATGTTGCCTGTATCAACATGAGCGCAAGGGTAGATCTTCGACTACCGTCTCCTACCTTTCTAAACGAAAGCAGAAGTTATAATTAGAATAGTTGGGAGCAATAATCAAAATGCTTTCGCAAGCACTTCAACAATTTCTTCTTTGTCGCTAATAAGAACAGCGGGTAACCATTCGAACCCTGTTCATTCCTATCAAGTTCATACTTATATAGCAGGCTATGTCACTACCTTGCCTACTACATTTCAAACCTTCTCTGATTGAGCTTTAAATCACCTCAAGTAAATGCCTCATGCTCTTAAAGCGGTTGGATTTAATCCATTTCGCTTCAAGACCACTCTTACTTATTCGGCTTCACACCGTCAGTTCATGCAATCAACACAGCAAAGTTATGTGTTTCTACAGAAAGTTATTAAATAATAATGTATTACAAATAAAAATAACATCTAAAGATTCAATTTTTTGCTGTAGCGCACATTTATTGATGAACAAAACTCTTAAAAACCATGATCAACAGACAAACAAAACACTAAAAATCATAAACTTACCAATACAAACTGACTTTGTAACCCTTTGTAAATAGTGGTTTGTCCTCACAACACGATCCAATTCACAGATCATGCGCCTTCAAATCGTTAGCATATTTGTATTATCTTAGCTCAAAATAAAAGGCGTAAATATGAAAGCCCCTCGACTCCTACATCTTGCTGCTTGTATTGGTGCTATCACCTTTGGTTCTCAGGCTATAGCCGCTGAATTCGTTTTCTTAGACGAAGCAACATTAGAAGCGAACCGTACTCTTCTTCAATCAGACAATGCTTCTGAATCAATGAAAGACGCGTACACAAAGCTTATTGAAGAAGCCGACCTAGCAATGAACGATGGTCCTTTTAGCGTTGCTGATAAAGGAATGGTTCCGCCAAGTGGCAGCAAGAACGATTACATGAGCATTAGCCCATACTGGTGGCCTGATGAATCAAAAGAAGATGGGCTTCCATGGATTCGCCATGACGGAAAAACAAACCCAGCATCAAAAACTGACGAAACTGACTCAAAACGTATTGGCCACTTCACCCGTTCTGTTCGTGCATTAGCGGTCGCCTACTATTTTAGCCAAGACGAAAAATATGCTCAGCAAGGTATCGAATACATAAGAACTTGGTTCTTCAACGAAGACACCAAGATGAACCCGAACGTGAACTACGGACAAGGTGTTCCTGGTGTAGCAGAAGGTCGCCGCGGTGGAATCATCGATACAAGAACGCTGACTGATCGCATGTTAGATTCAATCGCTATTTTGTCTCAATCACCTACCTGGTCAGAGTCTGACGAAACACAAATCACCCAATGGTACAGCGAATACTTGGATTGGTTGATCATCGATGATTTATCTGGCGGTCCTAAAGGCGAAGCTTACGCAGAAAACAACCACGGTACTTGGTACGACTATCAAGTTGCAGGTGTTTCTTACTTTATTGGTAACGAAACGCTTGCTAAGCAAATGGTTCAAAAAGGCAAGATGCGTATCGACACTCAATTCGAAAAAGACGGCTCTCAGCCTCATGAAATCGAGCGCACGCGTGCTTACCACTACCACTATTTCAGCCTAGATCCATTGATCGGTATGGCTCAGATCGGTGACAAGGTCGGTATCGATCTTTGGAACTACACCAATAAGAAAGGCGGTTCTTTAGACACAGGTATTCAGCTAATGGCTGATTACAACGACCTATCGAAAGAGTGGCCATACACACAGAAAGACGAACGTCGTCGCGTTGAACGTATGACTCCGCTTTACCTGAAAGCTGGCGTAGCTATGGAAAACCCTGAATGGGTAAAACTAGCAACAGAGACCGATTTCAGCGAATTCACAGTCAAGAAGCAGCTAGCTGAAGTGTGGGCTCAACGAGACGTAGAACTACTTTACCCAAAACTATAATCCCAAATACAACAAAGGGCTCAACGTTGGTCCTTTAGTAACCCCTTTTTATTTAGATACAGTGGAAACAATAACAATGATAAAAACGAATAAAGTAACACTTGCAGTATTAGCGACTCTTTTCGCAGGCAGCGTGTCTGCCGCATCACTCGACGCGCGCCAAGAGTACAAACATGGCTCAGAAGACTGGGCAAGTCGTATCAAGATGAGCGGTTCTGTCGATAACCACTTCTTCGGCGCTGAAATAAAGCAAAAAGGTAAGCCTTTCTCTGAATGGGAAGCGGCAGACAACGAGTTCGAATACGGTTACAAATTCAAGCTTAACGAGCACTGGTTAATTCAACCAAGTATGCCAGTAACGTTTGGTTCTGATAGCGTAACCTACAAACCGCAAGTACGTGTTCAATACTCTTTCGAATCAGGCCTAAAGGCGAAACTTCGCTACCGTCACGAGTTCCGTGACTACACATCTGACTCTTCAAACGAGAATAAGAACCGCAGTAAAGTTACAGGTAACATCGATTACAACTGGAATGCATGGCAGTTCGGCTTTGAAGCTAACTACGCAGAAGACTTCATTGACAATGAGTGGACTGGCGGCGGTGGTGCTGACAACGAGTGGGATTACAACTTTAAAGTGGGCTACAAAGAGGCTGACTGGAGCTGGCGTCCATACGTTGAGTTAGGTAACGTTCAAGACAGCCGTGACCGTCAATTACGTAGCCGTGTAGGTATTACTTACAGCTTCTAATCGATAGCTACATGAATAATCTAAGATAATTACTGTCCTAATTTTCTAAGACCTAAACAAAAGCCAGCTTAATCGCCTGTCTCTTGATCACAAGT
>NZ_JBFRTN010000194.1:0-1733 GCF_041474095.1 Vibrio sp. 10N.222.54.A3 | reverse complement strand
TATTACCTCGCTTGGTATTGATCAAAAGAGTTGTTCTCTTAAAATACTATTGAAGGCGCCTTGGCAGAGTGGCTATGCAGCGGATTGCAAATCCGTGGACCTCGGTTCGACTCCGGGAGGCGCCTCCATCATTCAGAAAAAACCAGTCCTAGTGACTGGTTTTTTCGTTTTTGACCCCGCTAAAAGCTTCCTACGTACCCATTTCAATGCTTATCAAAGAAATCTTTGTTACGGATATACTTGCTCATTAAGTGGTAAGAGAAAGGTCTTATCAGCCAACTAAAGATAGAGCGACCAAGGCGGATTAATGTAGGAGTGTTCTCATAGATTCGTCCGTTATAAAGCCAAAGCACTTTACCTACATGCCAATAGAGCAAAGGAACCGGTGGCATGAAGGTCACGATGTCGATGTCACAGCAAATTCGGTAGGTCTTCTTACTCATGCGATAGTGCTTTCGAAAGCTCCAATCACCAATGGCGGGTTGGCCAAAAGTCACTATTCGTTTAATACAGCCTGGGTACTTTTGATCAAAGTAATCAGCGAAGACACAACCGATAGCGCCTCCGGAAGAGTGGCCAGTAATAGACACTCTTTTTCCTTGTTCGATGAGAGGTGTGAGCGTGGCTTCCAAGCGCTCAATAACGGTTAAGCCAAGCTTATCTTCATTACGACTTGGCTGGCTCTCTTGAAACATTAGATGGTAGAAACCCGCATGCACACGATAATTGAGCCCAATTCTCTTACAGCTTCTTGTCCATAGAGCAAAGGTTAGTAGCCAATCTGAGATACTGTGCGATCCTTTGATTACCACAACCACTTCATCTTTGTCGCTACTCCACAACACTCTAATCATGGTTTTACCAAACTGGTTCTTGATGATGCGTTGTCCATTAGGGTCAAAACCATAGCGAGTCTGCTTAAAAACTCTAGGGTAGGCGAGGTTACAAAGAACGGCATAGCGCTCATATTGATATTGTTTTAGTGGTTTCACATGTTTACTTCTTAATAAGAGTTACTTCAAACTCTAATCGTTGAATGTGAAAAGCACATGAAAACGCCATTTGCTTGGTTTAAAACAATAAAATCACCGCATTCAATTGGTATTTGAATCAATGGTTGTCAGTGATTTGTCCGTTTAAATTAGAAATCCAAGTATAAGAACCGTACAAGCTGCACTAAATTTATTCTTTTGAGTTCGATAATTAATCACTTGAATTAAAAGATAAAATTTATTGTTGACGAATTTTTTCCTTCCGTTAAAGTACACCTCGTTCTCACGGCTTAGGTCGCTGAGAGATGGTGTTTTTACTTTTCAGTAATCGGCCTCGCAAGATTGCGTTGCCCTGGTGGTGGAATTGGTAGACACAAGGGATTTAAAATCCCTCGGCGTTCGCGCTGTGCCGGTTCAAGTCCGGCCCGGGGCACCATCTATCTAGCTTCTACATTTTGAGTAGAGTGATGAACAAAGAGTTGTTCTCTTAAATCACTATTAAAGGCGCCTTGGCAGAGTGGCTATGCAGCGGATTGCAAATCCGTGGACCTCGGTTCGACTCCGGGAGGCGCCTCCATTCTTTCTCTTAGTTTGATAAGTTAAGAGATAATAAGAATGAAATGCGATACTAGCTCAGTTGGTAGAGCGCAACCTTGCCAAGGTTGAGGTCATCGGTTCGAACCCGATGTATCGCTCCAAATTTTGTAGTGTTGATTCATTTCGACATTAAGATGGTGTTTT
>NZ_JBFRTN010000193.1:0-1473 GCF_041474095.1 Vibrio sp. 10N.222.54.A3 | reverse complement strand
TTCAAATCATGCAAGACGGTACGTTAGATATCACTGAGCCAAATCTGGCTGATGGTACGATCACAAGCAACACTATTGATGTGATGCCAAATCAGAGTGCGGATGGCGCGACGATCACTCAGTTCACTTATGACGGTCAACTACGAACACTTGATCCGAATGACACTGGTGAACAGCTGTTCAGCTTCACTGAAGGTGAGCTTTATATCACCCTTGAAGGGGAAGTGCGCTTTGAACCTAATCGCGATCTAGACCACTCAGTTAGTGAAGATATCGTGAAGTCGATTGTCGTGACTTCAAGCGATTTTGATAACGACCCGGTGACTTCAACCATTACGCTGACCATTGCTGATGGTGACAATCCGACTATTGATGCGGTGCCGAGCGTATCACTTAAAGAAGCGGATCTCGCTGATGGTTCATTGCCAAGTGGTAGTGCGGTGAGTCAAACAGAAATCATCTCGTTCACTCATCAAAGCGATGATGTAGAGAAGTTCCGTTTAGAACCAACCGAATTTAATACAGATAACTCACTCAAATCAGATGGCTTGATCATTGAAATTCGTGAAGAGCCGACAGGGTCGGGTGACTACATTGGTTTTACTACTAGTGCGACGAATGTCGAAACCACGGTATTCACGCTGAGTTTTTCTAGCACCACATTAGGTGAATACACGTTCACACTCATTGAAGCGTTGGACCATCAAGATGCCCGTGGTAACAACGAGCTCAGCTTTGATCTGCCTGTTTTTGCGGTAGATAGCGACGGCGATGATTCACTGATGTCTCCGTTAAACGTCACTATCGGCGATGATGTTCAAATCATGCAAGATAGTACGTTAGATATCATCGAGCCGAATCTTGCAGATGGTACCGTGACAACTGGTACTGTTGATGTGATGCCAAATCAAAGTGCTGATGGCGCAACGGTGACGCAATTCACTTATGATGGTCAGCTTCGAACGCTGGACCAAAATGACACTGGCGAGCAGCAGTTTAGCTTCACAGAGGGTGAACTATTCATCACGCTTCAAGGTGAAGTGCGCTTTGAGCCCAACCGCAATCTCGACCACACGCTGAACGAAGACATTGTGAAATCAATCGTGGTGACGTCTAGTGACTCCGATAACGATGTGCTGACCTCAACCGTCACGCTGACCATTACCGATGGTGATATTCCGACCATTGATAATGTGCCAACTGTGAACTTGTCGGAAACCAATCTGAGTGATGGCTCTGCACCAAGTGGCAGCGCGGTTAGCTCAACTCAAACTATTACTTATACCACTCAAAGTGATGATGTGACCAGCTTCCGTATTGAACCGACTGAGTTCAATGTTGGTGGCGCTTTGACATCAAATGGATTGGCAGTCGAACTGAAAGCCGACCCAACTACACCGGGTGGTTACATCGGTTATGTTACGGATGGCTCGAATGTTGAAACTAACGTGTTCACTATTAGCTTCTCGGATA
>NZ_JBFRTN010000192.1:0-731 GCF_041474095.1 Vibrio sp. 10N.222.54.A3 | reverse complement strand
GTCGCTACAAAGCCGCTTGCAAACGCATCATCCGTGAGCGCTACACAACGCTTTACAAAAACATGGGTGTAGAAATCGAAGAGAACAAAGACCGTGTGGATTACTACACACTCCTAGAGCTAGACACGCTAGGTGGCAAACTTTACGGTCAAGAGTTTGTCGACTGGTTCAAAGCTAACGAGAAAGGTAAAGACTTCCTATTCCGTCTTGCTCACGAAACCGGCGTAATCTTACTACCTGGTAAAGGTTTCGACACAGTACACGCATCAGTACGTGTATCACTAGCGAACCTTACTCACCACGAGTACGAGCTAATCGGCCGTGCAACACGCACTGTATTGGATGAGTACTTCGCTGAGTTTCAAGACGCATAAGTTCAAGTCTGGCTTAGAATCAAATACATGATTTAAAGCCGATGACGTCCAACTCATTAAGAATAAGCCTCGGCGATGTCGAGGCTATTCCGACCAAATAAGCACAGTGGTTAGATCGATAAAACTTCCTATCTTGATGTTCCGTTGTGTTTATTTAGTCGTCTTATCCAAGTATTCAAATCCATTTCAAACTGAAAGAGCGACGCATGAAAAGCATTATTTCTATTCAATCTCACGTGGTTTACGGGCATGCAGGAAACAGTTCTGCGGTTTTTCCAATCCAAAGAATGGGACTCGATGTGTGGCCAATCCACACTGTTCAGTTCTCTAATCACACTCAATATCAACAAGGTTGGA
>NZ_JBFRTN010000191.1:0-242 GCF_041474095.1 Vibrio sp. 10N.222.54.A3 | reverse complement strand
ACTTTGAAAGTCAACATAAAATACTAAGAAAACTTAGAACTCTATGGTGACTTGTCTATTTAATAGACAAAGTCGAAATTAAAGCCTGGCGATGTCCTACTCTCACATGGGGAAGCCCCACACTACCATCGGCGCTATTGTGTTTCACTTCTGAGTTCGGCATGGAATCAGGTGGGTCCACAATGCTATGGTCGCCAAGCAAATTTTGCTTTTACTTTCAGCTTTTTTTAAAAACTGAAGGC
>NZ_JBFRTN010000190.1:0-6001 GCF_041474095.1 Vibrio sp. 10N.222.54.A3 | reverse complement strand
ATACATCACTAATTAAATGGGGGATTAATTGGATATCAAAAAATTAAATCTAGTTAAGTTTACGTTATTTAAACTTCGTCAATATATTTCCAATACTAAATTGAATTAAATCACCAATTAAATTTATATGGTGATCCAAACCTTTAGTTTGACCTATTTTGGTTAACCAATAGTCCATTAATTATTAAAATTGGTCATGTGCTTATTATTATACTAACAATAGGATCGTGACCATGAAGCGTCTTACCCTGACACCTATAGCAATCGCGTTGCTTCTTGCAGGATGTAACTCATCTGATAGCGACAATAACTTCCAGCAACCCCAAGTTCACTCTCGTGTTCATGATGTATTGAACGTTGAGGGCTACCAATTCCGAGATTCTAACGGTAATGGAACACTGGAGCCTTTTGAAGACTGGCGATTATCTCCAGAAGAGCGAGCAGCAGACTTGGTTAGCCGCATGACGCTAGATGAGAAAGCCGGCATGATGCTCATTGACACCTTAAACTCGTCCAAAGGTGGGCTCGTTAGTAGTAAAGGACAAGACATGATTGGCGATGCCCAAATGACGCGCTTTATCTTCCGTAACAGCGTAGTTGAAACACCTACCAATGCGCCTGATTGCGATTCAGGCCGTTCAGGTTGTCAGATAACCCCAACAGAAGCTGCCCAGTTCATGAATAGTGTTCAAGAACTGCGTGAACAGACGCGAATGGGTATCCCCGCTCTATTCAAATCCAATGCTCGTAACCACATAGATCCATCAGCTAAAGCAGGGATCAACGTTTCTTCAGGTGCCTTTTCTGCTTGGCCTAAAGAGGCAGGTTTAGCAGCCACTCGCGACATGGATTTAATCACTGAATTTGCAGGTATCATGAATGAAGAATGGTCTTCAATTGGCCTACGCAGTATGTACGGATACATGATGGATTTGGCGACAGAACCTCGTTGGTACCGAGTACACGAAACCTTTACCGAAGATGCAGATTTAGCGTCTGACATTATGCGCTCACTTATCAAAGGGTTGCAGGATGGCGGTGAGGTCAACGAAGACAGTATCGCGCTAACCATCAAACACTTCCCTGGTGGCGGTCCACAAGAAAACGGTGGTGACCCACATTATGACTTCGGTAAAAACCAAGTCTATCCAAAGAACAATTTTGATTACCACCTAAAACCGTTTATTGCTGCGATTGAGGCTGGCGCTTCTTCAATCATGCCTTACTACGGCATCCCTGTAGATCAAAAGTGGATGCCAAACGATGTTGGTATGTCCTTCTCAAAAGGCATTGTTACCGACCTTCTCAGAGACGAATTGGGCTACACAGGTAACGTGAACTCAGATACCGGCATTATTGGCGATCGTGCATGGGGTGTGGAACACAAAACGATTGATGAGCAGGTTGCCATGGCGGTCGAAGCTGGAGTCGATGTTCTTTCAGGTTTCCATGATAAAGAAGTCATCGTGAAACTCGTGGAAAAAGATCTGCTTACCGAAGAGCGTGTCGACCTATCAGTCACACGCTTACTTGAAGAACAATTCAAGCTTGGCCTTTTCGAAAACACTTACGTTGATGAGAAAAAAGCCCAAGAGATTTTAGGCAACGAGAAGTACCAAGAACGCGCTGATTACGCACAGAAAAAGTCTGTCGTCTTACTTCAAAATACCAATAAGACTTTACCTCTAGCTGAATCAACCGCACAAAATCCTGTTGCTCTGTATGTCATGGGAATGGACGAAAACATTGCAGGAGACGACAAGTACAACTTTACCGTGACTTCCGGAGATTACGAAGCGGGAGAAACGCGTCCACCAGTACCAGCCGATACGGACTATGCGGTTATTCGTGTTCGCGTATCTAACGAAGGCTCAGATCCTGATCTTATCTTTGGTGGCGCGAACCCAGATGAACTCGATATTCTTGCGTTCAGTGAAATGGCTACAGCTGCATCTTGGCATATTGAACCAAGCCTAAGCGACATTAAAGCCGTTATGAACGAAGTGGGCGCTGACAAAACGGTATTGTCCATCAACTTTAGACAACCCTTCGTGCTAGACGATCAAAGTAATCTTAAGCAAGCCGGTGCCGTGATCGCCACATTTGGTGTCTCGGACAGCAACCTAATGGAAGTACTTTCAGGCAACTTTGCTCCTCAAGGAAAACTGCCATTTGCTTTAGCGAACAGTGCCCAAGCCATTCAAAACCAAGACTCAGACTACCCTGGGTATGATCAAGCCGACACCCTTTACCCGTTCGGACATGGTTTAAGTTACGAATAATATTTGAGCTAATTCAGGCAGTGTTGAGCACTGCCTTTCCTTCTTAGATACCAAGGACAAAGTCATGGAACATATCTTACAACTGGGTTGGGATGATCACGCTATTCCACATAAAATCTGGATAGAACAATACTACGATGGGTGTCGTATCTGCTTGAAAGTCGTAAAAGACGTTGAGCCAGAAATGCTCTCATTGATTGTTCCAAATATTGATGTGCAAACCACTCATAAGGCGTGGCAAGGCAAAGCGACGAACATTACACCAGCCTATGATGACGGCGTGTTGTTCACTCAAACTCGCTCGCTATTCAATTTGCCTCATGGCTGCGTGATTTGGGCGGTAACACATATCCAGATGCAAAACGGCTTAAAAATGTCGGCAGACAAATTGTGCTTCGTACCAAAATACAGCAATCAAGATTCTTGTTTTAAGGTTCCAGCATAACGTAACAACAAGCCGAGTCGCTTATCCAACTTGGCGCTAACCTGCGAAGAACCATAAAAAAGGCCAGCGTATACACGTTGGCCTTACTTCTGTCTGTCTGTCTGTCTGTCTGTCTGTCATCAGGATTAAGCACTAATCAATCAACACCAACGAATCGATGGCATTGGATTCATTTAGATATCTCATTCTTGGCGGGCATTTGGCACCCGTAATAAGACAATGCTCATTCGAAAAAGACGAAATAAATTTTAAAAAAGTTATTTCGCCGTTTTGATCATCGTAGCTCGCAGTTTACAGCTGAGGTTCTTGGGTCTTATTGACGATTAGGTCGCGAAGCCATTTGTGACTTGGTTCAGAGTCAAAATAACGATGCCAAAGCAAAAACAAACCACCGGGAACCAACTCAATGGGAATCGGTTTCATCACCAGTTCGCCACTCTCAATATAGTCACAAACCGAGTTGTACGGATAACACATTAACAAATCGCTTTGCTTGCACAGCTTTACTGCGCTGGTGATGTCCGACACGTTGGCGGCTTTGTTAATTTGAAGCTGTTTGGCTTGCAAGATCTCCAGAAGCAACCAGTCGCCAACGCCACCAGTGACTAACTGAATATGACGGTATTTAAGGAAGGCTTGCAGGTTCCAATCTTCCTGGAGCACCGGGTGATCATTACGCATCAAACACACAGAGTAATCTTGCAGCAATTCGACATGGTTTAACTCAGCAGGGATATTTTGAATGTGGGTGCTAGCCCTTTCATCGAGCTCAAAAATTCCAATCCCAAAATCGACCTCACGCTTTAGTAGGCGCTTAAAGGTTTCGCTACTCCAAGTAGTACTGTTTACCGTAATGTTCGGCGCATCTGCTAGCGCGTTAGGCATAAATTTAGGGTAGATCGCGGTATAAGCGGTTTCAACAAGATCGATATTAAAAGTGCGTTCGCTGTCTTTCGGCTCAAAAATGTCCGGCACGGTTAGCTGTTCAACTTGCAAAAGGATCTGATGAATCTTAGGCGCTAAAGAAGTAGCTTTCGGGGTTGGAAACAGACCTTTAGATTCGCGCTCAAATAGCGGGTCATCAAACAAAGTTCGCAGCTTGGTGAGTTGTTTACTCACCGCAGACTGACTAAGGAACAATCGCTCTGCCGTTTTGCTCACGCTGCGCTCTTCAAGCAACACGTGTAAACACAGCAGTAAATTCATATCACATTTGAGTAAGCTTTTAACATCTACCATGATATTCCTTAGATTCAGATTAATGATGACTTTATGTCACTTTAAATCATATCACAAACTTGTTAATTTAAGCCCATGTAACCTATGAGTTAATAACTCAAAAAATAATAGACCTAAGGAATACTCATGAACTTTCTAGCACTCCCTAAGATTGATCTGCACTGCCACCTAGACGGAAGTGTTCGTCCAGACACCATTATTGATCTGGCGAAACAGTACGGAATCGAACTTCCAGAAGACCGTGAAGCGGTAGTAAAGTCTCTAACAGTGCCTGAAGATTGCAAAAACCTTGATGAGTACCTAGCTTGCTTTAGCCTGCCACTGCAAGTGATGCAAACGGAAGAAGCGATTGAGCGTATCTCTTTTGAGCTTTACGAAGACGCAGCACTAGAGAACGTTAAATACCTAGAAGTTCGTTTTGCACCGATTCTTCACGTAAACAAGGGCTTGTCTCTTGATGCAATCATCGCAAGTGCGGTTAAAGGCATGAAGCGTGCAGAAGAGAAATACGACATTAAGGGCAACTACATCATGTCTGTACTTCGTATGTTCCCGAAAGACTCAATCAAAGATGTAATCGACGCTGGTAAACCATACCTTGGTAAAGGCGTGGTTGCGTTTGATATTGCAGGCGGTGAAAAGCCGGGCTTCTGCGCTGAATTCCCTGAGTACACGCAATACGCTATTGAACAAGGCTACCGTGTGACGGTTCACGCAGGTGAGCAATGGCATGGTCAGAACGTTTACGATGCAGTCACACTGCTTGACGCTGAGCGTATCGGCCACGGTGTCCACATCCAAGGTAACGAAGACGCGTACAACATCGTTAAAGAGAAGCAGGTTGCGCTTGAAACTTGCCCAACAAGTAACGTGCAAACTAAATGTATTCACAAATTCAGCGACCACCCAATTGCTGAATTCAAGAAAGACGGCATCGTTGTAACGATCAACACAGACAACCGCACTGTGTCGAACACAACCATGACTAACGAAGTGAAGCGTGTATGTGAAACGTTCGGTCTAACACAAGAAGACTACGCAGAGATCTACAAGTACTCTGTAGAGAGCGCTTTTGCTTCAGACGAAGTGAAACAGCACCTAATGGGTTTCGTTGAGCAAATCTAATTTGAGCAATCTTGATTGCTAAGTAGAAAAACAGGAAGAGAAAGGCTTAGGCTTTTCTCTTTTTTTATGTCCAATTATCCGTATTCTAATATCGATGTTGACGAATGGGATGCAAACAATGAAAACAGAACTCGAGAAAATGCTGTCCGGTGAGATTTTTGATGGCGCAGACCATGAGGTAGACCACATGCGCACTCACGCCAGCAAGGCGCTATCAGACTTGAATCAATGTTCAGACGATACTCAACTACCAAGTCTTCAGGCTAATCTGTTTGGTAAAGTAGGAAGCAGCGTTGTCCGTCCTCCTTTTCATTGTGAGTTTGGAAAAACCATCGAGATTGGTGACGACACCTTTATCAACATGAACGTGGTGATGCTTGATGGCGCGAATATCAAGATTGGTAACAATGTATTGATAGGGCCAAGTGCCCAGTTTTACACAGCCTCCCACTCACTGGATTATCTCAGCCGCCGTAAGTGGGAAACTTTCTGCCTACCTATCACAGTCGAAGACGATGTGTGGATTGGTGGAAACTCAGTCATCAACCAAGGCGTTACGATTGGCGCTCGCTCTGTTATCGCAGCGAACTCAGTGGTTAACAGTGATGTACCACCAGATTGCCTGTACGGCGGCACTCCAGCCAAGTTGATTCGGCATTTGAATGCCGAACAAACTCGCGATTAAACAAGAAAGCGCGTATCCAAATCTAAAAAAGAGCGATGTTTCAATAGCATGGCTCTTAATCTAATTATCAGCGTTGTTTTATCGCACGCTTGTTCACCGCGAATTTGAAGCACGACAGCCGCAACTAAAACCAGCGCTGATATAGTCAAAAACAAGAATGCAACGATAGACTTAGGTGGGTATCTTTTCATTTTCTACACCCTCAAATTTAAGGTTCATCGCGGC
>NZ_JBFRTN010000189.1:0-1258 GCF_041474095.1 Vibrio sp. 10N.222.54.A3 | reverse complement strand
GCCATGATAAGTAGCGCTAAAACTGTTTTATTCATTTTACGATATCCCTAAATTAAGGTAATTCTGTTACCCAAGGTTTGCCCTGAGTTGCTTTGTGATAACCATATTCGTATATGGTTAATAAATAGTGTTCATCAAACATGTCTTTGGTTCGTTTGGCGTAACCAAAGTCGTGCTCGATGTAAGTAAATTGCATATCAATGTTGTTGATTTCACAGATGTATTTCATTCGATATAAATCACCACGTGTTTGAGCAAGAGTCAGGCTTGATACGCTCTTTGCTACTAAATCTAGACCCTTATCTCTCAGCGAGTGGTACGGCGCTTTCAGTGCTCCATTTCGAATAACATCGAGCTGTGGTGGTTTTTCTAACCCAAGAGCATCTGAGATCTGCTGATAGTCGAAGTTAGATGGATTGAAAAATACTTGAGCGGCTAAACCACCATCGACGTGAAGTTCTTCATAACTTTTACCTTCGTACTTCACATTGATAAACTGCGGTGGGAAGACTCCAGGAATAGAAGCACTTGCTGCTAAAACCTTATATATAAGTTCAGACTTATCTGGCATGTCACTATTTGCAATTGCGCCCACATTCCAAATGACAAGCTCTCCAGAATCAAAGTGTGTGCTACCAATAAACAAACGCTTACCGTTGCGGTGTCGCGCAGCAATTTGCTCGATCATCGGTTCAGGGAACGCCTGAGCGATAAATTGATTCAAGTTTTTACCGTCAGTAAAAGCATCTTTAAACACGGTGTTTAAAAAGTTCTTTTTGCCGAGCACTGATTTGTCATTGATGTTTAACATCACCTCCTTCATCTTCGGAAATGCATCTCCGCCGATGAATACAAATGGTGCCATTAGCGCTCCTGCACTGATGCCAGTAACTATTGAGTAGTCTTTCAATTGGCCAGATTCTTCCAGCCCTATCAAAATACCGGCTCCAAAGGCTCCGTTCGCGCCGCCTCCTGACAAAGCTAAGATATTTAGTTGCTCACCTGACACTTTAATTGGCGTTGTTTGATCGATTGGAGAGTATAAGAAGTCTGGGTTCTCACTCGCCCACATACGCAATGGCTCTTTTACTGATATCGCTTCTTCTACAACCACTTCTTTGTAATTGTCTTTGTGTACGCGTACATCCAACGTGTGGGGTGAGCTACATGCCACTACAAGTAATGACAAAGCAACGGTAAAACCCGAGGAAATTAGACGGTTCATAATTAGGCTCATTTAATGTTCTCTAAAATGATT
>NZ_JBFRTN010000188.1:0-326 GCF_041474095.1 Vibrio sp. 10N.222.54.A3 | reverse complement strand
TCACGCCGTGCAGTCATGTAACTTTCAAAAACTGACACGGTATAATCACGCCGTACAGTCATATCATTTTCAAATACGGACTCAATACAGTCAGCCTGTGCAGTCATATCAAGTTCAGAATGTTGAGGGCGATGGTCAGGAAAAACAGCGATACATAAGCCATTGAAATATTTACGACTGACCAATATATAACCGGTATAAAATCCGGACAAATCACCTAAGTCGTATAAATACAACCCAGTATTGAAATCAATCGTTCGCGGGTTCATTAGATGAAATAGAAATTGTTAGCTCATTACCGTGCAGTGATGCTAACCCCTTATCCG
>NZ_JBFRTN010000187.1:0-318 GCF_041474095.1 Vibrio sp. 10N.222.54.A3 | reverse complement strand
AGTTAATTTTCCGGATTGGGATAAGCTGCCGCTTTGAAGTATTCAAATGTTCTTTTACCAAACTCAAGACGAAAAAAAGCCCGCTGATTTCTCAGCGGGCTTTTCAATGGTGGTGGAGGGATAGGGATTTGAACCCTAGAACCGCTATTAACGGTTGCCGGTTTTCAAGACCGGTGCTTTCGACCACTCAGCCATCCCTCCAACAAATTGTCATCAACAGATTAGTACACTGTTGAGGTTGTTATTTGCTAATGCAAGTAACGATACCTTTTGTCTTCACCTTTCAAAAAAGTGAAAATAAATTTAAAGCCTGGCGAT
>NZ_JBFRTN010000186.1:0-2317 GCF_041474095.1 Vibrio sp. 10N.222.54.A3 | reverse complement strand
TCCTCCTACTCGATTTTAATGAAAATACGGTCAACGTATTTTAGGACGAGACAGTTATAGCAAGTCTTGAGCTTTTGCTAAAACACTGAGTTTTGGGAATATATTTTGGCAGCTGTGCTGGTGGTTCATCGGGTTCATATCTGCAATCGCATCTTCGACAATCACCACGTTATAACCCAGTTCAAATGCTTGTCTAGCCGTTGATTCGACCCCAATACTTGTTGCTACCCCGGTCAGATAAATATCCGTAATACCTTGCACACAAAGCTGCTTCTGCAAATCTGTGTTGGTAAATGCACCCCAGGAATATTTGGTTAGATAGCGATAATTAGGGTTTAGGCGCAGGCTTTCGATGACCTCTCCCCATACGATCTTTGATGCGTCAGGCTGAGCCGCTTTATTTTGCAGTTCCGTTCGGCCTTGTGGACGACCGGCTACATTAACAATAATTACGGGTAAATCAGCATCATCAAATGCATCGCAGAGAGCAAGGCTGTTCTCTATGATCGGTCGGGACACGGTTTCCGGTAATTGATCAACGATACCTTGTTGCAGGTCGATAACGACAAGCGCAGAGCATTTACTCATTTTCATTACTTTATGCCTTAGTGGTCTTTGTGTGAGGTTATAGTGGTTAACTTTTACGGTGTATTAAGCGGGTGTAAAAGCGGATGAAAGCCAGTGCAACCATCATATAAATGAGTAGGTTCAAAGGGGTAGTGACGTCATAAACAGGCACAAGTTGCGTTGCGCTCATGGTAATCATTACTAATAGGTTGCCCCCGAGAACTCGATAGACCATCCACTGATTACCAGCGAACAGGCGATACACCGTAAAGACATTAACAAAGTAAAATGCCATTAATTGCCATACTTCGGTCATCGAAGGTAACAGCAGAACATACTGAATGAGGAACAGTGACCCAAAGGCTAAGTAGCCAATGGTCCAGTGCTTTATCATTTGCCTAGGCATGTTGCTTAATATCAAGGCGCAAATGGCACTGTTAATGATGAACAGACTTCCCGATGATATTGGTAGATATATCCAGACTAGAATTGCTGAGATGAAGCTCATTGTGCCGACTAACGTATTGCTTAATCGTTGCTGGCTGTTGTCAAGTAATCGGGCAAATAAGCGCTTTTTCTTAAAGTTACCCTGGTAGAATTGTTTGACTGTCTCTGGAAAAGGGGGCTTGTAATCGACATTAACCGATGATGCTTCAATAAAAGCCATAGCCTGGTTAAGTATCGAAAAATCATTGTGATCAACCCCTTGATCATGGGCGTTTTGCAGTAACTGTTTGGCAACCCAGATTGCTTGAGTTTGCTGTTGATGCTTCCACTGCTTTCTGGCAGGCATACGGCCATGCAAATCGGGCAGGCGCATCAGATCGTTCAGCGCTTTGAAGGTCGGGCTTTCAATATTTAACTCGCAGCTCGTGTGTAACTGGAAACGCTGCGCTGAGTCATTGTAAGCGAGTGAATGAATGAGGGTAGACATCGCCTCTAAAACAACACTGACTTCGTTGTTAAAGCGTGTGTCATCATCCTCAGGCCAAACCACGCTATAGATGGTCGTATAGACCACGAAGCCAAGCAGGGTTTCTTGCAGCCTTAGTACCGCAATATTAAATGTAGCTACACCATCAAAGCTGCCAGATATCGCCAGCAGGATGCAGACAATAAATGCCGTAATGTAAGCATAGCCGATGACCGGATCGGAACCCATGTATATACAAATTGCGAGTAACAGTGCGATGTTTGCTAAAAAATAATATCGATCTTGCCCAAAAACAGCGATTAACCAAAGCCCGACAAACGCGCCACAAAGCGTCCCCAACAATCTGAGAATGCCTTTTTTCTTGCCAGCAGTAATAGTATCAGTGATGGCCAATATATTGACCACGATAGCCGCCCAGTAAGGCTTCTCAAGGTTAAAATACAACGCAAGGTAGATAGCTAAACAAAATGCTAGGGCAACCTTTATGGCATTCTTGGCTGGAGTGCTCAGTGACTTTATAATGAGTAGCATAGTGGGGTTTAGCGGCAGAGGGATCGAATACGAGGATATTGCCTGATCTTTTGGTCAGCCTAAACTCTAGTTTGAAGGCCTTGATCCATCAAATATAGTAACTCTATTGCATCGTTTAACATTCAGGGGAAGGGGGGCGATCAGTCACTCTACTTATACGATATTGTTCGATGCTGATAATGATCGATAGATCTTCTAATAGTTAATAGCGATAGAACATCAGGTTTATCGTTCTTCTAAGCTGGCTAGTTGTTCCGATTATTTTAGGCTCATCGCGGCTTTCCG
>NZ_JBFRTN010000185.1:0-308 GCF_041474095.1 Vibrio sp. 10N.222.54.A3 | reverse complement strand
AAGAGACGATATTGGGTCTGTAGCTCAGCTGGTTAGAGCGCTCGCCTGATAAGCGGGAGGTCGGTGGTTCAAGTCCACTCAGACCCACCAATATCGACCTAGATGGGGCTATAGCTCAGCTGGGAGAGCGCCTGCCTTGCACGCAGGAGGTCTGCGGTTCGATCCCGCATAGCTCCACCATCTTTAAGCGTTCTTGTTCGACAAAAAGTCTTACGAGAGTCTTTAAAAATGGTTCAATTTATTGAATCAAGCTCTTTAACAATTTGGAAAGCTGACTGATTGATTACTCACGAGTAATTCAATCAAAT
>NZ_JBFRTN010000184.1:0-1739 GCF_041474095.1 Vibrio sp. 10N.222.54.A3 | reverse complement strand
GATAAGAAGATATTATGAGGTTTTTTTGTTTTAAAATTTTATATATAAGGATGTCGAAAAATGGCTATGCACCCTCGTGCTGGGCAGAAAGCTCAGCAGGAAGATCTTCATAATATCCCGGCTTTAGTTGCTAACTATTTCTTACAGCAACCGGATGCTACGAACCCAGATCATAAAGTACTTTTCGGTACTTCAGGTCACCGCGGTACAGCAGACAAATCAACATTTAACGAAAACCACATTCTAGCAATTGCACAAGCGGTTGCTGAAGTTCGTGCCGAGCAAGGTACAACTGGCCCTCTTTTCTTAGGTAAAGATACTCACGCTCTATCTGAGCCTGCGTTCTCTACGGTTATCGAAGTGCTTGTAGCGAACGGTGTTGAAGTTATTATTCAAGAAAACAACGGCTTTACTCCAACACCTGGTATCTCGCACGCGATTCTTACGCACAACCTAGTGAATGACAAAAAAGCCGACGGCATTGTTATCACGCCTTCACATAACCCACCTCAAGACGGCGGTATTAAATACAACCCGACACACGGTGGCCCAGCTGAAGCTGAACTGACTCAAGCGATTGAAGACCGTGCGAACGTGATCATTGCTGAGCAAATGCAAGGTGTTAAGCGTACGCCTATCGCACAGGCTAAACAGTCTGAGCTAGTAAAAGAAGTTGACCTAGTCGCGCCATACGTCGCTGATTTGGTTAACGTCGTGGATATGGAAGCGATCCAGAAAGCAAACATCAAGATTGGTGTTGATCCACTGGGTGGCAGCGGTATTGATTACTGGCGTCAAATTGGTAAAGCGTACAATCTAGATCTTACTCTGGTAAGTGAAGCGGTTGACCCTTCATTCCAATTCATGTCTCTAGATAAAGATGGCGTAGTTCGTATGGACTGTTCTTCTCCATACGCAATGGCAGGCTTACTGGCGCTTAAAGACGAGTACGCTCTAGCATTTGGTAACGACCCAGATTACGATCGCCACGGTATCGTGACACCTAAAGGTTTGATGAATCCAAACCACTTCTTAGCGGTTTGTATTGATTACCTATACCGTAACCGTGAAGGTTGGGGTAAAGACGTTGCTGTTGGTAAGACACTAGTATCAAGTGCATTAATCGATCGCGTAGTTTCTGACTTAGGTCGCGAACTTTGTGAAGTGCCAGTTGGTTTCAAATGGTTCGTTGATGGCTTATACAACGGCCAGTTTGGTTTTGGTGGCGAAGAGAGCGCAGGTGCTTCTTTCCTACGTAAAGACGGTACGCCTTGGTCAACAGATAAAGACGGCCTGATTCTTTGCTTGCTTGCGGCTGAGATCACAGCAGTGACAGGTAAGAACCCACAAGAATACTACGAAGAACTTGCCGCTAAACACGGTGAATCTAAGTACAACCGTATTCAAGCGGTAGCAAATGGTGCACAGAAAGACGTGCTGAAGAAACTATCTCCAGAGATGGTTTCTGCTGAGACGTTGGCTGGTGATGCAATTACTGCACGCTTAACACACGCTCCAGGTAACGGTGCTGCGATTGGTGGCTTGAAAGTGACAACTGAGAACGGCTGGTTTGCTGCGCGTCCATCAGGCACTGAAGACATCTACAAGATCTACTGTGAAAGCTTTAAGGGTGAAGAGCACCTGAAAGCAATCGAAGCAGAAGCTCAAGAGATTGTTAACCAAGTATTTGCAGCCGCTGGCCTATAATCGAATCTCGATTACTAGGGCGTGTTGATCTT
>NZ_JBFRTN010000183.1:0-341 GCF_041474095.1 Vibrio sp. 10N.222.54.A3 | reverse complement strand
CTTCAATTTAAGATTTTGTCGGCTCAATGAATACTGACTTCAAAACTACAAAAAGTAATTCTAAAGCTATTACCCCTCTCTTCTTAAATAAATAGGAACAGAAAGATAATGAATTGACTGTGCCAAATACTTTCTTGCTACAAGAGAAAGTAGTTATTCGTATTGGTCACTCAGTTCATTGAAACCAAAGTTGATTCCGAGGAATCTGTTTTACTTCTCTTTATAAAAAGGGAAGATAAAACGTTTTGATATTCATCAACGAGTGCCCACACAGATTGATAGGTTTAAATTGTTAAAGAGCTTCTCTTCGTTGTGACTTACATCACTTCGGAAGAGGCGGC
>NZ_JBFRTN010000182.1:0-327 GCF_041474095.1 Vibrio sp. 10N.222.54.A3 | reverse complement strand
TAATGAATTGACTGTGCCAAATAACCGAAGTTATTTGTATTGGTCACTCAGTTCATTGAAATCAATTTTGATTCCGAAGAATCTGTTTTATCTAACGATAAAACGTTTTGATATTCATCAACGAGTGCCCACACAGATTGATAGGTTTAAATTGTTAAAGAGCTTTGCTTTCAGTGCCTTAGCACTTAAGCAGGACGCGTATAATACGCTTTCCACTTTGAAAGTCAACATAAAATACTAAGAAAACTTAGAACTCTATGGTGACTTGTCTACTTAATAGACAAAGTCGAACTTTTGTCTTCACTTTTAAAAAAGTGAAAATAAATT
>NZ_JBFRTN010000181.1:0-485 GCF_041474095.1 Vibrio sp. 10N.222.54.A3 | reverse complement strand
AAAAAGGCTCTAGCATTTCTGCTAGAGCCTTAAATATGGCAGGGGTGGAGAGATTCGAACTCCCAACACGCGGATTTGGAATCCGCTGCTCTGCCAATTGGAGCTACACCCCTAAAACTTTCATTACTTCAGATTCGAAAAAACCTCGCACTAGGCGAGGTTATCGAATAAGTGGCGGAGTGGACGGGACTCGAACCCGCGACCCCCGGCGTGACAGGCCGGTATTCTAACCAACTGAACTACCACTCCGCAGTGGAATACTTGTCGTCGCTGACAAGTGTTCAAACTTTTTGTCTTCACTTTTTAAAAAGTGAAAATAAATTTGGAGCCTGGCGATGTCCTACTCTCACATGGGGAAGCCCCACACTACCATCGGCGCTATTGTGTTTCACTTCTGAGTTCGGCATGGAATCAGGTGGGTCCACAATGCTATGGTCGCCAAGCAAATTTTGCTTTTACTTTCAGCTTTTTTAAAAACTGAAGGC
>NZ_JBFRTN010000180.1:0-505 GCF_041474095.1 Vibrio sp. 10N.222.54.A3 | reverse complement strand
ACTGGCGAAGATTTTGATCACCTGCCAGTAGGTGTAACAGAGCAGGTCGTGGTGACGTACACGATGAGCGATGAAAGTGGCGAGCCGATCACATCGACCGCGACTATTACTGTCACCGGTACCAACGATCTCCCAATTGCCAATGCAGACTCTGGGGCGGTTCAAGAGAACAGCACCGTAACCGTCGATGTATTGGCTAACGACACCGATTTAGACGATGGTGCTAAGTTCACTTTAGACAATGTGAGCTCGGACAAAGGTCTGGCGACCATCGTTAATAACAAACTTGTGTTTGAAGCGACTGGCGAAGATTTTGATCACCTGCCAGTCGGTGTAACAGAGCAAGTTGTGGTGACGTACACGATGAGCGATGAAAGTGGCGAGCCGATCACATCGACCGCGACCATCACTGTCACCGGTACTAACGATCTCCCAATTGCCAATGCAGACACCGGGGCGGTTCAAGAGAACAGCACCGTAACCGTTGATGTATTGGCTAACGACA
>NZ_JBFRTN010000179.1:1069-1691 GCF_041474095.1 Vibrio sp. 10N.222.54.A3 | reverse complement strand
GTACCGGTGACAGTAATAGTCGCGGTCGATGTGATCGGCTCGCCACTTTCATCGCTCATGGTGTACGTCACCACGACTTGCTCTGTTACACCTACTGGCAGGTGATCAAAATCTTCGCCAGTCGCTTCAAACACAAGTTTGTTATTAACGATGGTCACCAGACCTTTGTCCGAGCTCACATTGTCTAAGGTAAAGGTCGCACCATCGTCTAAATCGGTGTCGTTAGCCAACACATCAACGGTTACTGTGCTGTTCTCTTGAACTGCCCCAGTGTCTGCATTGGCAATTGGGAGATCGTTAGTACCGGTGACAGTAATAGTCGCGGTCGATGTGATCGGCTCGCCACTTTCATCGCTCATGGTGTACGTCACCACGACCTGCTCTGTTACACCGGCTGGCAGGTGATCAAAATCTTCGCCAGTCGCTTCAAACACAAGTTTGTTATCAACGATGGTCGCCAGACCTTTATCTGAGCTCACATTGTCTAAGGTAAAGGTCGCACCATCATCTAAATCGGTGTCGTTAGCCAATACATCAACGGTTACTGTGCTGTTCTCTTGAACTGCCCCAGAGTCTGCATTGGCAATTGGGAGATCGTTAGTGCCGGTGACAGTAATAGTCG
>NZ_JBFRTN010000179.1:0-215 GCF_041474095.1 Vibrio sp. 10N.222.54.A3 | reverse complement strand
ATCAAAATCTTCGCCAGTCACTTCAAACACTAGTTTATTATCAACGATGGTCACCAGACCTTTGTCCGAGCTCACATTGTCTAAGGTAAAGGTCGCACCATCGTCTAAATCGGTGTCGTTATCCAATACATCTACGGTTACGGTGCTGTTCTCTTGAACCGCCCCAGAGTCTGCATTGGCAATTGGGAGATCGTTAGTACCGGTGACAGTAATAG
>NZ_JBFRTN010000178.1:0-359 GCF_041474095.1 Vibrio sp. 10N.222.54.A3 | reverse complement strand
TAGTTATCTCAAAACCACTGTCCACACGCTCAACAGTTGCTAACCATTCGCCATTACCTTTAACGATGGCTGCACTGCCGTTAGCTTCTAGGTCACCTTCAACTTTTACTAGAGTTTTTTCAAAGTCGCCGTTGCCACGGAAAATGATCTCACCATCCTTGCGTTGTACAGTACCTACCCACTCACTGGTGTTTTCGTCGATAATGTGGATTTCGCCGTTAATGATCTTAACTGTCAGGTCACGCTCTTCCATTTCAGGACGGTCTTCACCGAAATCTGGAGACCAACGAGGTGTATCATCAAAGTCCATATCTGGGTGCTCTGGAGAGGCTGGGAGAGTAGGTCGTGGGCTATCAATT
>NZ_JBFRTN010000177.1:0-293 GCF_041474095.1 Vibrio sp. 10N.222.54.A3 | reverse complement strand
TCCTGCACGACCCACCATTCTTTCTCCACGAAAGAATTAAAACTTTTAGTGGGCGATTAGCTCAGTTGGGAGAGCACCTGCCTTACAAGCAGGGGGTCACTGGTTCGAGCCCGGTATCGCCCACCATTCTCTAAATATTCTTGGAAGTTAAATCTCCAAACCACTTCTTATGTCGCTGGTTGGATTTTTCGACTGTGAGAGTCTTTAGAAAATGAACTTCACAAGAAGTCTCATTGCTCTTTAACAATTTGGAAAGCTGACTGATTGATTACTTACGAGTAATTCAATCAAAT
>NZ_JBFRTN010000176.1:0-251 GCF_041474095.1 Vibrio sp. 10N.222.54.A3 | reverse complement strand
ACCAACGGTGACCTAACTATTGATGCCAGTGGACATTGGGTGTTCACCGCCAACAGTGCGTTTAATCAACTAAACGTTGGCGATAAGGTCGAAGAAACCTTCACGGTGTCGTCTGTTGATGGCACACCCTCGACCATCAAAGTGACGATTAATGGCACTAATGACGCAGCTACTGTCAGCAGTGCGACCGTTGCCATCGATGAAACCGATAAAGCGGTAACTACCTCAGGCACGCTAACCAGTATCGACGT
>NZ_JBFRTN010000175.1:0-258 GCF_041474095.1 Vibrio sp. 10N.222.54.A3 | reverse complement strand
CGTCGTTAGTGCCATTAATCGTGACCTTGATCGTCGAAGGGGTGCCATCGATGGACGACACCGTGAAGGTCTCTTCGACCTTATCGCCGACATTCAATTGATTAAATGCACTGTTGGCGGTGAAGACCCAATGACCATTAGCATCAATAGTCAGGTCACCGTTGGTGCCTGAAATAGAATCCGGTGTGAATGCATTATCTGGATTATCCACGTCGGTACTGGTCAACGTTCCTGATGTGGTTACCGCTTTGTCAGTTT
>NZ_JBFRTN010000174.1:0-1492 GCF_041474095.1 Vibrio sp. 10N.222.54.A3 | reverse complement strand
CACTGACCGTTAAGGTCGCGTCTTCACCAACCTCGCCGGTATCGACATTGAGTTCGGGCGCGTCGTTTACAGGTGTGATATTTAATGTCACTGTCGCTTGGTCTTCGCCACCATTTCCATCAGTGACTGTATATTGGAATGTTGCCTCACCGTTGTAGTCTTGATCTGGTGTGAATGTGATCGTTTCGTTTACATAGTCAACCGATAATGTGCCATTGACCTCAGACGTTATTGAACCAACAACAATTGAAAGAACATCACCATCGATATCAGTATCATTCGCTAACAACTCTGCGAATGGGATCGTAATAGGCTCATCTTCACGCGTAACGAGCTCAGGTTGGTTGATCCCCGTTACAATAACGTTGTCAATCAAAGCCCCAAGACTATCTGAAGCACCATCTCCTGCAAATGCTAACTCCGTACTATCAGCTTGCACCTCCAGCTCGGCGGTAACACGGTACCAACCATTAGCATCTGGTAGGCTTATTTGAATATCAAGTCCATTAGCACCGGAAAGGGTCCCATCCGCATGTACCGTGACCGAGGTGTCACCGATTTTAAAGACCATATCAGAAGACGAGTTACCATCTTGGCGAGGGTTATAGTCAAATTCAACCCGAATACTATCTTGACCTGAAGTGTCTATAATCGTTGAAATTTCAGTGTTTTTGTGAGCGTCGAGTTCAGCAAGATAGTCACCATGAGTTGCATCAGCAATTAGACCATCACGCTGAACCTCTAGCCCGTTGGTCGCATTCCAGTCGCCAAGATCATCACCAGTCACAACTGTCCATCTGCCAGTGTTTATCATTTGTTCAAATGACTCGGAGAAAAGTAACGTCTCGCTACTTTCGTTGTAACTATCATCAGTTGCTTTTGGTCCATCATTTGTGCCAGTGACCGTAATAGTTAAGGTCGCAGTATCCATCCCCCCCTTACCATCACTTATCGTATAAGTGAACGTTTCAGACACCTGCTCACCAGCTTTTAAGCTATCCGCATTATCAGCAACGTAGTTGTAACTACCGTCTTCGTTAACAATCAGAGTGCCAAAGCTACCGGTTAATCCAGATCCTACAGTTCCAGCTGTGCTATTTGATGCATTTTCAGCACCTGTCCGAATACCAATGACTTCGAGGTTATCGCCATCAATATCGCTATCATTTTTCAGTAACCCTATTGATGTATCTACTGCTAAAGTCGCATCCTCGTTAATAGACCCACTGTCATTGCGAGCGATTGGCCTGTCGTTAGTACCGGTGACAGTAATAGTCGCGGTCGATGTGATCGGCTCGCCACTTTCATCGCTCATCGTGTACGTCACCACGACTTGCTCTGTTACACCTACTGGCAGGTTATCAAAATCTTCGCCAGTCGCTTCAAACACTAGTTTGTTATTAACGATAGTCACCAGACCTTTGTCCGAGCTCACACTGTCTAAAGTGAACTTAGCACCATCGTCTAAATCGGTGTCGTTAGCCAATACATC
>NZ_JBFRTN010000173.1:0-2346 GCF_041474095.1 Vibrio sp. 10N.222.54.A3 | reverse complement strand
CATGGTCTAACGCTTCAAGTAAGGTAAAGGTGTATTCACCCAAAGTACTTGTAGAGAAAGTAATCGTGAATACAGGAACTTCAGCGTTCGAGCCATTAGTAATAAAACCGATGTAAGTCCCCGGATTAGCCGAATCTTCTTTTATCTCGACCGCAAATCCATTCGATTTAAGTGCACCGCCCACATTGAACTCGGTTGGCTCAATACGGAAACTCGCAACATCATCACTTTGATTGGTGAAGGTAATCGTCTCTGTTTGGCTTACTGCACTGCCGCTTGGTGAAGAACCATCTGCAAGATTCGTTTCAGAGAAAGTGACACTTGGCACCGCATCAATGGTTGGGATATCACCGTCAGTAATGGTCAGAGTGACCGTTGACGTCACCACATCGTTATCTAAATCGCTTGAGGTCACCACTATCGACTTGACGATATCTTCGCTAACCGTGTGGTCTAGATTGCGATTTGGTTCGAAGCGTACTTCACCTTCAATAGTGATGAACAACTCACCCTCTGTGAAGCTAAATTGCTGCTCACCTGTGTCCGTTTGATCCAGTGTTCGAACTTGACCGTCATACGTAAACTGAGTGATCGTCGCACCATCGGCACTTTGTTCTGGCATCACATCGATGGTATTGGTTGTCACTGTGCCGTCTGCAAGATTTGGTTCAGTGATATCTAACGTACCACCTTGCATGATTTGAACATCATCACCAATGGTCACGTTAAGTTGAGACACCAACGAGTCATCGCCATCGCTATCGACCGCGTAAACCGGTAAGTCGAAACTCAAATTATTATTTGCGAGGCCATCTACATGGTCTAGTGCTTCAAGTAAGGTGAAGGTGTATTGACCTAAATTGGTATCCGAGAAACTAATCGTGAACACATTGGTTTCAACATTCGAACCATCAGTAACATAACCGATGTAGCCGCCCGGTGTGGTTGGGTCAGCTTTCAGCTCGACCGCTAATCCGTTTGATGTCAAAGCGCCACCAACATTGAACTCAGTCGGTTCAATACGGAAGCTGGTCACATCATCACTTTGAGTGGTGTAAGTAATAGTTTGAGTTGAGCTAACCGCGCTACCGCTTGGTGCAGAGCCATCACTCAGATTGGTTTCCGACAAGTTCACAGTTGGCACATTATCAATGGTCGGAATATCACCATCGGTAATGGTCAGCGTGACGGTTGAGGTAAGCACATCGTTATCGGAGTCACTAGATGTCACCACGATTGATTTCACAATGTCTTCGTTCAGCGTGTGGTCGAGATTGCGGTTGGGCTCAAAGCGCACTTCGCCTTGAAGCGTGATGAATAGTTCGCCTTCAGTAAAACTGAATTGCTGTTCACCATTGTCATTCTGATCAAGGGTTCGTAGTTGACCGTCATAAGTAAACTGAGTGATCGTCGCGCCATCAGCACTCTGATTTTGCATCACATCAATGGTGTTAGTTGTTACCGTACCATCTGCAAGATTGGGCTCGACGATATCTAACGCACTATCTTGCATGATTTGAACATCATCACCGATAGTGACATTTAACGGAGACATCAGTGAATCATCGCCGTCACTGTCTACCGCATAAACAGGCAGATCAAAGCTGAGCTCGTTGTTACCACGGGCATCTTGATGGTCCAACGCTTCAATGAGTGTGAACGTGTATTCACCTAATATGGTGCTAGAAAAACTCAGCGTAAATACCGTGGTTTCGACATTCGTCGCACTAGTAGTAAAACCAATGTAGTCACCCGACCCTGTCGGCTCTTCACGTAACTCAACGGCTAAACCGTTCGATTTAAGATCATCGTTAGTATTGAATTCCGTTGGTTCAATTCGGAAACGAACCACATCATCACTTTGGTTGGTAAATGTGATGGTTTGAGTGGAGCTCACCGCGCTGCCACTAGGAGCGGAGCCATCAGTCAGATTTGTTTCAGAAAGGGTTACGCTTGGAATAACGTCAATCGTAGGGTTATCACCATCAGTAATCGTCAGCGTTACGGTAGAAGTCAGAGAATCGTTATCGAAGTCACTTGAAGTCACCACAATCGACTTCACGATGTCTTCGCTCGTTGTGTGGTCTAAATTACGATTTGGCTCAAAGCGTACTTCTCCTCCAAGAGTGATATATAGCTCGCCTTCCGTGAAGCTAAATTGCTGTTCGCCTGAAATGCTTTGATCCAGTGTGTTTACGACACCGTCATAAGTAAACTGAGTGATTGTCGCGCCGTCAGCACTTTGCGTTGGCATCACATCGATCATATTGGTCGTTACAATACCACCAGCCAAATCAGCAACATTCGGTTCAACGATATCTAATGTGCCGTCTTGCATGATTTGAA
>NZ_JBFRTN010000172.1:0-961 GCF_041474095.1 Vibrio sp. 10N.222.54.A3 | reverse complement strand
CCAGTTATATATCAAGGAATGCTCAAAAGTCCGCGCAGAGGAAGTCTAAAGAAAACATTACGTTAGACGGAATTTACGCTGAGCTTAGTGCTTAAGGTTCTGTCTATGAGCGGCCATTTAAATAGGAAGGAACCAATGAATAAATACACCAGAGCGATAATTCTGATCACTATGATTATTTGTATCGTTTGGTTTGGCATGGATTCAGTCGAACGACTTGCTAATATTGGCCAGGGGATCGGGAAGTAACTGTTTCTCTAACGCAGTGATTCAGGTATTTCAATAAATTTGGGTTAGTAAACGCCCGTTGTTCGAACGGTAGGCGTCGAACAATATAAAAATGGAGATGATCAATATGGAAAGGTTCGCTTATTTTTCACTAGAATTAATTTCAGGAGATGAACTTAACGCTGCTTATATTTTCGCAGCAAAGATTGCTCGAGAAAAGAATGCGCCAATAACAATCTTAGTTAATAACATAGGTACTAGCAGTCAGTTTCTAGAGAAAATCTTTACTGAAGTCGAAAAGAATAAACTTAGAAGATACGAAATCATATCCAAAAACGGTGTCAATATTCAGCTTAAGTCACCCGATGGTTTTAAAGATTACCAATCATATGGTGTAATTCTTGCGTTACATTCTTCTCAAAAAGCTATCAAAAAAATTGAATCCAATGATCAAACTTTAGCAGTAATTGCAGTTGCTGAGATTAACCACTTAGCTGAGCATCTTACCAACTGGAAAACTGAAAAAGGTGTTAAAGAACTTAAGCGACAAGATACGTAACACATATGAGCCCTTCTCTTGTCAATCGGCAATAGCATTCTTTTTTGGCTGCGTGAGCAGCTAATACTCTAGAGCAACAAAGCCGTTTACTTCGCTTTCCCCAAATTCAGCTTATCCGAATCTAACGATTTAGTGCTCAAACTCTAACCCATTCCTGTCCGTGCGACCTGAGGT
>NZ_JBFRTN010000171.1:0-4061 GCF_041474095.1 Vibrio sp. 10N.222.54.A3 | reverse complement strand
TAATCCGCGATGAACCTTAAAATACTTAGCGCTTTGGATAAGGCCAGCCGTTAATTGGCTGGCTATATAGTTTAAAGTAATGAGTTTAACATCCATCAACCGACTGTCGGAGGTTGAGAGGGTTCTCGCGCTTTAGTGCATCAGGGAGAAGCTCGTCAGGTACGGCTTGGTAAGCAACCGGTCGCAACCAGCGCTTGATTGCTTCCGCTCCAACAGATGTACTGGCCGACATTGTTGAAGCTGGGTATGGGCCTCCATGAACCATGGCATAACTTACCTCGACACCGGTTGGCCAAGCATTGAATACCAATCTTCCTGCCACCTCTTCTAACTGTGGTATTAATTTGGCAGCAATAGAATAGTCTTCGGGTTGCGCCTGAATCGTTGCGGTTAAACTGCCAGCGAGTTCTTTGCTGAGAACTATCATTTCTTGGTCATCGTCACATACGACAATTATCGACTGTGGTCCAAAGATCTCTTCTTGCCATTGAGGATTGTCACGCCATTGTTTGGCTGTAGTTTCAAATACCATGGCCGCAACACTATGGCTTACGGAAGAGCGAGTTTGAATAAGTCCTGGTTGAGACGAACGCTCTAAACACTGTTGAATGTAGTTTTGTCTGATTCCCGTGGTGAGCATTATTTGTTCAGGTAAACATTGGATGCTTTGGCGAACATGAGTAAGGAATTGATCTGTCGCTGTTCCTTTAGTTATGAATACGACGGCAGGCTTGGTACAAAACTGGCCACAACCCATATTCATTGATGTTAGAAATTCATCAGCAAGTGACAACGCATGTTGCTGCATGCGGTGCGATAAGATGAATACAGGGTTAGACGCCCCAAGCTCACCGTAAAATGGGATAGGTTCTACTCTTTGGTTGGCGAGATCGAAAAGTGCGCGACCGCCATGAATTGATCCAGTAAAACCAACCGCTTTAACAAGTGGGTGGGTGACGACCGATTGACCTAACTTGTGGCTAGTGCCTTGCAATAAAGTAAATATTGCTTGTGGCATAGCGAGTTGTTCGAGAGCAGTAGCAATGCATTTCGCCACAATTGCACTGGTGCCGGGGTGAGCAGGATGACCTTTTACAATGACAGGACACCCGGCAGCGAGTGCTGAAGCGGTATCGCCACCAGCCGTTGAAAAGGCTAATGGGAAGTTTGAGGCGCCAAAAACGGCGACTGGGCCTAAAGCGATATTGTGGCGGCGAATGTCAGGCTTTGGTAGTGGAGATCGCTCTGGATTTGCGGTGTCAAAAATAGCGTCTTGCCATAATCCGCCCTCTAGAACATTAGCAAATAAGTTTAATTGCACAGTCGTCCGGCTTAACTCCCCGTTAAGCCTTGCCAGTGGGAGGGCTGATTCCAAGTGAGCTCGTTCCACTATGGATACTCTTTTCGCTTCGAGACACTCGGCAATAGTTCTTAGTAATTGTGCTCGATTTATTGGTGACGTGCGACGAAACTGCTGAGTGATTTCGTTTGCAGCCATAGCGGCGAGGTCAACATCTTGTTCATTGTGCTGTGGAAATAGACCTTCTATGGTCTGTTCGGTTGCTGGATTAATTGCAGCAAAGCTATCGGTCTGGTTCATGGAAATTCCTAGTTATTTGAGTTCAAATCCGTGGGCGTACGGGTCTTGGTCATCGACCCAGATAGTGTTGTGTCCGGTTACGTGAGCCCAACCTTCGACACTAGGTAAGATAGCCGCGTTACCGTTTATTTCTGTTGTGTCTTCAATGCGACCTGTAAATAAACTGCCGATGATGCTTTCATGGATAAAATCTTCTCCGATGTTGAGCTTTCCTTTGGCGTGCCATTGCGCCATTCTCGCGCTTGTTCCTGTACCACAAGGGGATCGGTCAAGTGCTTTTTCGCCATAGAAAACCGCATTTTTTGCGCTCGCTCCGGGTTGAGTTGGCTTACCTGTCCAAAGTACGTGTGATACGCCACAAACGGTTGGGTCATCAGGGTGTACACATTCGACCGCTGCAGAAACAGCCTCTCTTACTCTAGGGCTTAGCATTAATATTTGGTCTGAGCTGTAATGCTCCAAACCGAGATAGCTCGTTTGTGGATCGACAATTACGTAGTAATTACCTCCGTAAGCAACATCAACCGTTATGGTGCCAAGCCCTTCAATATCTACTGTAATGTCTTGATGAGCGAGGTAGGCAGCAACATTAAAGATCTTAACCGACGTGATTTTTTCACCCTCTCGTTGATAGTGAACTTCTATTTGTCCCGCCGGCACATCTAAGATCAGTTTTCCTTCTTGTTTCGGAGTGATGAGTTTGTGCTCTAAGGCGGATGTGACGGTACCTATGGTGCCGTGACCACACATTGGGAGACAGCCACTGGTTTCAATAAATAGAATGGAAGCATCTGCGTTGTCACTACATGGAGCTAGAACAACAGAACCAGACATCATTGCATGACCACGAGGCTCAAACATCAAGGCTTGGCGAATCCAATCGAAGTGCTCTAGAAAGTACTGACGTTTCTCGCTCATTGTTTTGCCTACGAGTGGGGGCACACCACCCGCAACCAGTCGAACGGGATTGCCACAGGTATGAGCATCAATACAAAAAAAAGTTCCTTGTCTCATTTCTCGCTCCTTGATAGTGAAATAAGTTGTAGTGCTGAATTTGAATGTTATCTTAATGTTAAGTATATTTTATACAATTTTGTGTGATAAACGTGATAGGGAGCAAAATAATGGTGTGCAAAATTTCATCACCCGACACGAGGGTAGCAGTGATTGGAGGTGGTGTGATCGGTTTGTGTATTGCGTTAAAACTTCAGCTCGAAGGGAAAAAGGTGACAGTATTTGAACGGGCTGATGCGGGTGAAAAGTGCTCAAAAGGTAATGCGGGACATTTCGCAACTGAGCAAGTGTTTCCTTTGGCGAGTCCGAGTTTACTAACCCAGTTACCAAAAATGTTACTTTCAACAAAAAGTCCGGTATCCATCCGCTATCAAGATCTGCATTCCACCTTTATTTGGATGCTCCGTTTCTTGTCTAAAGCAAGAAAATCGCCAACTGAACATGCGACGAAAGCGCTGACAGAACTCAATTCTCACGCGATGAAAAGTTGGCAATCGCTATTGGAACCGGTTGGGTTGTCAGAGCTCATTATTCATAATGGTTCTCTGCTCAGTTTTGAAAACGATACACTGTTTAAGCGTTATCAAACGACGTTAAAAGCACTAGAACGTCAAGGGGTACGTTATCAAATATGGCAGCGTGAAAAATTGCGTGATCAGGTGCCGAATCTTTCTAATAAGATAAAAGTAGGGGTCTTCTTTCCAGACACTTCGCATAGTGTTAATCCTTATAAAATATGCCTTGAGCTAAAGCGTAGCTTTCTGAGTTTAGGTGGCGCATGGATAAATGAAGACGTGATAGATGCTTATTTTGAGTCTGGGCATGGTGTGGTGATTACGCAAAAAAACACTTACTCAACGGATTTTTCTGTGGTGGCATGCGGGGCGGAATCAGTCCCGTTGGTAAAGAAGATTACAGGGGTTTCAATCCCACTTCAGGCCGAACGTGGTTATCACCTTATGATGCCAAATCTGAAAGGAATACTGCCATTTCCCGTTAGTTCGGCAGATAGAAAATTTATCATGACACCAATGGAACAAGGGCTACGTTTAGCGGGGACTGTCGAGTACGCCGATCTCAATTCTCCTCCCAACTACAAGCGGGCAAATATGCTAAAAGGGCTAGCAAAAGGAGTGTTGGCGCAAGATGTGGATCTGACGGAGACGGGTAAGGTTTGGATGGGCAATAGGCCGTCACTTCCTGATTCTTTGCCGATTATTGATTGCGATAAAAGTGGACGAGTTTTGTTCTCTTTAGGACACCAGCATTTAGGGCTTACTCAGGCTGCGGTCACTTCTGATCTAATAAGCCAGCTTATTAATCAACAAAAAACACTGGTTAATATTTCGTCGTTTAAGCTAGATCGCTTTTGTTAAAAAATTTTGAAATTAAATATTGTATAAAATATACATGTACATTATGTTAATAAAAAGTTAAGTAATAACGA
>NZ_JBFRTN010000170.1:0-1348 GCF_041474095.1 Vibrio sp. 10N.222.54.A3 | reverse complement strand
GGCTCTTCTCCGCTTAGATGAGTCTATAAATTAACAATAAAACCGGTAACACATTGATTTATAATCGCTTCCCACCTTATATCTCAGTATTGTAGTTTGTCGTTATTATCTTCCGCTCTATTTAACTTTAAAGGCCAATCCGTACAGTCTGTAACGCTCGAAGAAAGCTCTCATTCAGTACTCGTCAAATGCAAGCGAGATAGACGCTGTAAAGTTGTTGACCCTGAGACTGGAGCACCGCGCACAGTCGACCACTATGTTCACCGTCGCCTGTCGGATTTACCTGTCAGTGGTCGCCCTTGCGTTATAGAAATTGAATTGGCTCAGACAAGAGATAGGCTCGGCCGAAGGTTGGTTGAAGCGACTGATTTTGTTGATAAGGGGAGTCGTTATACCAAGAGATTCTGTCACTTTATTAGTGGACTATGCCGCTATATGAGCATCCACGCAGTGTCTAAGCATTTAGACATACGCTGGGAAACCGTGAAAAATATCGATAAAGCATTTCTGTTATCTACCTTGCCTGCTTTAGAGCCTAAGAGGTTGACCAACCTTGTTCATATTGGCGTTGATGAAGTCGCCAGGGCTAAAGGCCATGACTATATGACCGTCGTTTATGATCTCGTTTCAGGACAACTTATTTGGGTTGACCATGGGCGGACTTCAAACGTACTCATCAACTTTTTTGAACAATTATCACCGCAAACGAGGGACGGCATCCAAGCGGTATCAATGGATATGGGGCAATCTTACCAATCAGCAGTGAGAAACGCTCTTCCGAATGCAGACATCGTTTTTGACCGGTTTCACGTTATGCAGAACTACTCTCTTCTGATAAGGAAAGAGCGTAATAAAGCGTTTAGGAAAGGAACACATGACGAGAAGAAAATGCTTAAAGGGACGCTATTTTTACTCCTCAAAAATGCGCCGAAATTAAGCGATAAGCAGTCAGATAGGCTAGATGATTTACTTGAAAGCAATAAGACTCTTTGTACGATTTATATGCTCAAAGAGCAGCTTCAAGCCTTATGGGATGAACGTAATTTTGACCTGATGATCGCAGCTCTTGATGCGTGGTGCCAGCTTGCTAAAAAGACGAGGATCTTATCTCTCATCAACTTCGCAGACGCGCTTTGGGAGAGAAGAGTTGGGATCTGCAATTATGCAAAATATAAGCTGACGAATGCCCGAGTGGAAGCAGGGAATGTATCGATAGGTCTTCTTAGACGGCGAGCCCGAGGAGTAAGGGATACTGATTACTTTAAATTGAAGATTAGACAAACCTCAATCCTAGAAACTCACTCTACCATTTACCCAGAAATCAAGCTCATCTAAGCGGAGAAGAGCC
>NZ_JBFRTN010000169.1:0-6294 GCF_041474095.1 Vibrio sp. 10N.222.54.A3 | reverse complement strand
TTACTTTAATTGGTATAAAGACACCGAGCCCCTGCACTTCATGCTATTCCGGCACATATCAGAAAGCCTAGTCTGACTACTAGGCTTTCGTCGTTTCCTGCGTATGTGTTTTGGGTTTTAGTAGTAGATCCTTATCGCTAGCTATGAAGTGCTTCTCTATATATCGGGAGGTGCTGCTTGGGAATATAGGTGGTCACTTCTAACTCTTAAGCTAAATAGAGCAGAGCACTAATCTGATTGTTTTACTATGTGAAATTCTCTATCGCGTACGTACTTCGCCCTAAGGAGTGAGACTTTATTGCTTGAATACGTAAAGGGTAATTGTCGATTATGTTCGTATTGGTACTCGTTTAGCTGCTATCTAAACCATACCTGATACACGTATCTGGAACCCTGAGACTGACTAAGGAAAAGGTAGGATGCTTAACACTTCAAGCTATCACACTCACTATGCATAAATAGAGATGTTGATTCGAAAGACCATCAAACAAACCTAAATAGCTATCTCGTAGATACAAAAACGCCTAGCGTGTGCTAGGCGTTGATAACTAGTGTTTCTAATACACTGACTACAGTATTTGTTTGAGTACTCTGTCGGCTTTTACACGAGTGATCTTACGAATCAACTTCTGAACTTCCATCGGGTAGCTCTCTATCTTGTCTAACTGCTTATAAGTACAGATAAGCTGAGTGTGTTGAAGGATGTTATCCACTTCAGCCTGAAACTTGTCTGTTAGGTGATGGTAGTTATCTTGGATAAAGATACCGTTCTCTAGATCCAACTTCCATGCGCGTGGATTTAGATTATTACCTGTTAGTAGCATGTAGCGCTTATCTACCCAAATGCCCTTTAGGTGGAAGCTATTGGAATCGTGTTGCCAAAGTCGAATTGATAGATTACGGCTAGCAATATGAGCTTCATTCGCTTTAGCGAAACGGCGTAAGTTCAGTTCGTAAAGGTATGGCAAACCACCAATCGTTTTAAACTCTTCTTCTGGTGAGATAAAGAAATCATTCGCTGTCTTATCACCAACAACAATGCTGACCTTTACGCCACGCTTAAGTGCTTTCTTCACTTCTTTAGCTAGGCTAGGTGGGAAGTTGAAGTAAGGTGTGCAGATGAAGATTTCATCTTTAGCTTGAGCGACGAGTTGGTTGATTCCCTGATTCAGACGGTTACGTCTTTTACCGATACCAACCAATGGTGTTACAGCCACTTGCTCTGCTGAAACCTCTTGCCCTTCGAATTGATACTGAGACCTTGCCAATGATGCTCGAAACTGACGAATCGCTGGTTTCAGTTCTTTGGTCGCAGGCTTGTTCTTATCAGCCAGGTCATAAACAGCGCTGTCCGCAACCATCTGTTCGTGTACGTAGGCAAACATTGAGTCAGCAAGAGCTGCATTGTTTAAAACATGGTAACGATCAAAGCGATAGCGGTCATGGTAATTCAGATAGATATTGTTAAGGCTTGCACCGCTGTATATCACGCTATCATCGACGATAAAGCCTTTTAAGTGCAATACGCCAAAGACTTCTTTGCCGCGAACGGGAATGCCATAGACAGGCACAGAATGTTGATATTTCTCTGCGAACTCTTTATACATGGCTGCATTGCCTTCAGAAGACTCTGCGCCAATCAATCCACGCTGCGCCCGGTGCCAATCGACACAAACGCTCACGTCTAATTCTGGATTCTTTTGCTTTGCTTCATATAAGGCAGTTAGGATCTCACGGCCAGCCTCATCATCTTCAAGATACAAAGCGACTAAACTAATACGAGTCGTTGCGCGAGATATTTCATCAAGTAGGCGAGTTCGAAACTCTTGCGCTGATAGTAGTACTTCAAACTTGTCAGGATTCTGCGCTATGGTTGGCAACTGTATGAATGGATTCCTACTGGCAATCATATTGACTGTTTTACCTTAAAAATATGCAAAATTGCGAACCTTTAATTTTACCAAAGGGATAGCACCAAATACTAGATAATCGAGGCATTCTCTAACAATTTTGCTGATAATGCATAGGAATGAGATCTTTTCCGCTATTCGAATAGCGCTCGTATAAAACTCTTAAACCATTTGGTAGATCTTTAGGGTCTACTTGTACGAATTTGTGTCGCGCGTAAAAATTGGTGAGATGAGCGTACGCAAAGCAGTAATCATCTTCCGTAAGCGTATGTTGCGCACAATAATCCATAAGCTGGGAGCCTAATTGCTGACCACGATGTTGTTTTGATATCGCCATACCGGTAAGTAAGCGATTATTTTCTATTGTACGAAAACGCACGACACCGCACAGTTCGTTATTCAGCAATAACGAATAGATCAGTTCACTCTTATTCGCTTTTCCCGTTGGGTAATGTTCTTTATAGAAACTTTTAACTAGGGGAACCTTTACTGGGTCTAATTGAGTAATGATGACATTGTTCATTCAGTCACTGCGCCATTGGTTTATCTGCTGTAGAATGACCGCAGTGTAAGTTAATTGAATATCGCCATGCAATTCCATCTCAATGCTAGTTTAAAAAATGTTCATACTTTTTCCATCGATCAGACGTGTGATGCGTTGGTTGAAGTCACCACTACCGAAGAACTTATTTCGCTTTACAAAGACCCTAAATGGTCAGCTTTGCCTAAGTTAATACTGGGTAAGGGCAGTAATATGCTTTTTACTGAGCACTTCGCTGGCCTGGTCATCGTGAATAAATTAGCCGGGATTGAGCTGGCCGAGACGGACAGTCATCACCTACTGCATGTGAGTGGTGGCGAGGATTGGCCAAGCTTGGTTGAGTGGAGTGTGGATAAAGGGCTGGGTGGTCTAGAAAACCTAGCAATGATACCCGGCTGTTCCGGCTCTGCTCCGATTCAGAATATTGGTGCGTATGGTGTTGAGCTACAAGACGTATGCGAGTATGTCGATATCCTGTGTCTGGATACTTATACAGTTAAGCGATTAAGCAAAGAAGAGTGTCTCTTTGGTTACCGAGATTCTATTTTCAAACACGCTCTCTACGATAAAGCGATTGTTGTTGCGATTGGTTTAACGTTGCCGAAAGAGTGGGAGCCATGCAATCACTATGGCCCGTTAAAAAGCCTAGCAGCCGATACGCTCTCCCCTCGCACTATATTTGATGAAGTGTGTGCTATCCGTTCAAGTAAGCTGCCAGACCCTAGAGTACAAGGGAATGCGGGTAGCTTCTTCAAAAACCCTGTGATCACCAAAGATCATTTTGATCGCTTGTTAGCTCTATATCCAAATATGGTTGGTTATGAGAGTAATGACATGATCAAAGTTGCTGCTGGCTGGCTGATTGATCAATGCCAGTTCAAGGGTGTGACAGAAGGTGGCGCTCAGGTTCACCCCAACCAAGCATTGGTTATTATCAATTATGATGAGGCTTCTGCTGTGGATATCCTTAAGCTTGCAGAGCGAGTGCGCCAGTCCGTTTTGAATAAATTCGATATTCGATTGGAACATGAAGTGCGCTTTATGGGACGAGACTGCGAGACAAACTTGGATAAGGCTTTGGAGTCATTGGCATGAGAGAGCACAGTACCAAGCTTGCACTATTGAGATGTCTTGCTGACGGTGAGTTTCATTCAGGTGAAGACCTAGGTGAAATGATTGGCGTATCACGAGCGGCTATCAGTAAGCACATTAAAGGTATTCAAGAGTGGGGTTTAGATATCTACCGAGTACAAGGCAAGGGTTACAAACTAGCCAGTCGTTTGGATATGCTTGACCAAGACAAATTGTCTGCAGTTAGTCGCGATGCTTCTCTTGAACTCATTCCCATCATAGGTTCTACAAACCAACACCTATTAGAGCGCACTAACACCCTCGAATCGGGTTCTGTCTGTATTGCTGAATATCAAGCTGCGGGTCGTGGACGCCGTGGACGAGAGTGGGTATCACCATTTGGTGCAAACCTCTATCTTTCAATGTATTGGAGACTCGACGCGGGGATGGCTGCCGCAATGGGCTTAAGCCTTGTGGTTGGTGTAGCTGTTGTTGAAGCTTTGGAAGAGATGGGCGTAGAAGGTGTAAAGCTTAAATGGCCGAACGACCTTTACCACAATGACAAGAAGCTTGCAGGTATCTTGGTCGAGCTGTCAGGACAGTCTGGCGGCGCTGCGCATATTGTGATTGGTTTAGGGCTAAACCTATCCATGGATCCAACAACATCAGGTATTGGCCAGCCATGGACTTCCCTTAAAGAAGTGTGTGATGGGAAGGTGCCAGACCGTAACCAGTTAGCGCAGGCTCTGATCAATGCTTGGGATAAGTCACTTGTCGACTACGAGTTGAAAGGAATGTCCAATTTTTTAGAGCGTTGGAACCGCTTGGATAATTTCTTAGGTCGCAATGTTAGATTGATCATTGGACCTAGAGAAATTGAAGGTGTTGTTCAAGGCATCGATGAACAAGGTGCTGTATTGCTCAAAACTGAGAATGGTGTCGAGAGCTATATTGGTGGCGAGATATCGCTAAGAAAAGGCGACTAAGGCGTTACTATTTTCTTAGTAACACTTCTTCAACCATATGATCTGCGCCTTTACGTAGAATCAGGTGAGCCCTTTCTCTTGTCGGAAGGATATTTTGTTCAAGGTTCAAGCCATTAATTGAACTCCAGATACCTTCTGCTTTGTCCAATGCGGCTTGGTTCGATAATTTAGTGTAATGACTAAAGTAAGAGCCAGGCTTAGTAAACGCGCCATCGCGGAATTTCATAAAGCGATTGACGTACCATTCTTTGATTTGTTGGCTATCAGCGTCAACATAGAGTGAGAAATCAAGGAAGTCTGAAATAAACACGCGATGTGGCTCGTGTGGATAATTCATTCCGGTTTGTAAAACATTAAGCCCTTCAATAATAAGCACATCTGGTAGGTCGACGCACTTAACGTCATCAGTAATATTGTACGTAAGATGCGAGTAAACAGGGGCTGTGACATTTCTCTTGCAAGCTTTTACATCCGAAACAAAGTTCACTAAACGCTTGATATCGTAAGATTCAGGAAAGCCCTTTTTGCTCATCAACCCTTTCTCTTCTAACACCTCGTTTGGATATAAAAAGCCATCGGTTGTCACTAGTTCAACTTTTGGGTGGTTTTCCCAGCGAGAGAGTAGGGCTTTAAGCAGACGCGCAGTGGTACTTTTGCCAACAGCTACGCTACCCGCAATACCGATGATAAAAGGTGGCGCTTTCTCTTTCTTATCTAGAAATTGGTGGAGTACCGAGTTTCTATTCTGTCTGGCTGCCACATAGAGGTTCAATAGACGAGATAGCGGTAGATAGATCTCTACTGCCTCTTCCATTGTGAGCTTTTCATTGATGCCTTGAAGCTCTTTTAAGTCGCTCTCAGAAAGTGTCATCGGAACTAAATTCCTTAGCTCAGACCAACGTTCGCGGTCAAATGACATAAATGGGCTCATACAAAACTCTATAGTGGATAACAAAACAAGTGCATGGAAAATACATCAAGCGATAGATAAATAAAATATCTTCCTGTACTAGATGCGGGTTAAAGACGTAAACCTTGAGCTAAATAGCCGTATGTAGGAGTTTGGTCAGAGAATTTTGCACTTTTTTTCAATTTACTATTGCAAGGTGGAAAATCATTCAATAAAATGCGCCCCACTTGTGCCGACTTAGCTCAGTAGGTAGAGCAACTGACTTGTAATCAGTAGGTCACCAGTTCGATTCCGGTAGTCGGCACCACTTTCTCCCTTCCTATAAGGCAAGCGAGAGAAAGCTCAAAATTTGGAGAGGTTCCCGAGTGGCCAAAGGGAGCAGACTGTAAATCTGTTGGCACTGCCTTCGATGGTTCGAATCCGTCCCTCTCCACCATATTCTAAAGGTTAAATAGCTCAAACAGAGTTACGTGTTGCGTGCATCGTATAATGGCTATTACCTCAGCCTTCCAAGCTGATGATGCGGGTTCGATTCCCGCTGCACGCTCCAACTCATTTTGTGTGCTGATATAGCTCAGTCGGTAGAGCGCACCCTTGGTAAGGGTGAGGTCCCCAGTTCGACTCTGGGTATTAGCACCAGTCTAAAGCTTCTTCTCCTTTAATAAAGAAAACCATTTTTTTTGGTTGCGTGGTCTTATTTTAAGCCACCTAATCCGTACCTAGAGGGACACCCCATGTCTAAAGAAAAATTTGAACGTACGAAACCGCACGTAAACGTTGGTACTATCGGCCACGTTGACCACGGTAAAACAACTCTAACTGCTGCTATCTGTACTACTCTTGCAAAAGTGTACGGTGGTGTTGCTAAAGATTTCG
>NZ_JBFRTN010000168.1:0-447 GCF_041474095.1 Vibrio sp. 10N.222.54.A3 | reverse complement strand
TGACGATTGAAGAGCCTACTGTGGCTGACTTAGCTGCAGGTACGCCAACGACATCCGTTTTCGATGTATTAACATCCGCAAGTGCTGATGGCGCGAGCGTGACTCAATTTACCTATGACGGCACCGCTTACTCTCTAAACCCGAATGATGCGACCGAGCAAGAGTTTACTTTCACGGAAGGCTCACTGTTTATTACGACTCAAGGGGAAGTGCGCTTTGAGCCGAACCGCGATTTAGACCACTCGGCTGGCGATATCGTTAAGAGCATCGTGGTGACATCAAGCGATGGCGATGATGACGTTCTTACCTCGACAGTGACGCTTACGATTACGGACGGCGATGTCCCAACCATAGATGTCATTCCACCAATCTCACTATCTGAAACGAATCTAGCCGATGGCTCTGATCCATCTAACTCTGCGGTCAGCGACACCAAAGTCATTCAGT
>NZ_JBFRTN010000167.1:0-447 GCF_041474095.1 Vibrio sp. 10N.222.54.A3 | reverse complement strand
TGACGATTGAAGAGCCTACCGTTGCTGACTTGGCTGCAGGCACGCCAACGACATCCGTTTTCGATGTATTAACATCCGCGAGTGCCGATGGCGCGAGCGTGACTCAATTTACCTATGACGGCACCGCTTACTATCTAGACCCGAATGATGCGACCGAGCAAGAGTTTACCTTCACCGAAGGCTCACTGTTTATTACGACTCAAGGGGAAGTGCGCTTTGAGCCAAACCGAGATTTAGACCATTCGGTTGGCGATATCGTTAAAAATATCGTTGTGACGTCAAACGATGGTGATGACGACGTTCTTACCTCAACAGTGACACTTACGATTAAGGACGGTGATGTTCCAACCATTGATGTCATTTCGCCAATCTCACTATCTGAAAAGAATCTAGCCGATGGCTCTGATCCATCGAACTCTGCGGTCAGTGACACCAAAGTCATTCAGT
>NZ_JBFRTN010000166.1:0-305 GCF_041474095.1 Vibrio sp. 10N.222.54.A3 | reverse complement strand
TCCTGCACGACCCACCATTTCCTCCCAAGGAAATAAAAATATGGGGCTATAGCTCAGCTGGGAGAGCGCCTGCCTTGCACGCAGGAGGTCTGCGGTTCGATCCCGCATAGCTCCACCATTCCTTCCATGAGGAATCAAAACTATCATGGGCGATTAGCTCAGTTGGGAGAGCACCTGCCTTACAAGCAGGGGGTCACTGGTTCGAGCCCGGTATCGCCCACCATCTTTAAGCATTCTCGTAAGAGAGTATTTAAAAATGGGTTTAAAAGTTTAACACTTAAAACTCTTGCTCTTTAACAATTTGG
>NZ_JBFRTN010000165.1:0-502 GCF_041474095.1 Vibrio sp. 10N.222.54.A3 | reverse complement strand
CAAGACACTTGAATGTGTTTGTTGTGTTTATACCGTTCTTATTAAATAAGAGCAGATAAACATTGAGAACTTTTAAATTTGATTGAATTACTCGTAAGTAATCAATCAGTCAGCTTTCCAAATTGTTAAAGAGCTAGATATTTCAAAAGAAATAACCATTTTTAAAGATTCTTAAGGAAGAACACTTAAAGATGGTGGAGCTATGCGGGATCGAACCGCAGACCTCCTCGCTGCCAGCGAGGCGCTCTCCCAGCTGAGCTATAGCCCCATCTGGAAAAGTATTTCCTACTCTTAACTTATTAAACCATCAATCTGTGTGGGTACTCATCGTAAATATCTTCGTATAAGGAGGTGATCCAGCCCCAGGTTCCCCTAGGGCTACCTTGTTACGACTTCACCCCAGTCATGAACCACAAAGTGGTGAGCGTCCTCCCCGAAAGGTTAAACTACCCACTTCTTTTGCAGCCCACTCCCATGGTGTGACGGGCGGTGTGTACAAGGC
>NZ_JBFRTN010000164.1:0-4661 GCF_041474095.1 Vibrio sp. 10N.222.54.A3 | reverse complement strand
GCTTTAACAAATCCGACAGATTCCGATTGGCTTGCTGTTTGGAGTTGACGCCGTTTGGCAAAGAACGTGGATAAACTCAGTCCATGCTCTTCACAAAAAGCGCGTTGGGTAACACTGCTGCTTTCATATTGCTCAAACAGTGATTGCCATTCTAGGTTGGTACGTCGTTTTGCCATTTCAACTCTCCTTTGGGTTGGAGAGTTGATCTTATTCTTCGTGCTGAAGGATTAGAATGCGGTGTTCATGGCACGCTTACGGATTAGCTGGCATTGTTATCCCCTTAAAAATCTAGACGACAACTATGCTGACACGGGGGGAAACAGCCGATCGCAATCACCGAAATACGCATAAGCGACATATTGTTTTTTAAAGTTAACTGGGCTTAGATATCCAAGAGCACTGTCCTTCTTGTTCGATTATAATCAACTTCGATGTGCTTGGATGAAAATACGCAAGTGCTTGATGCATCTCTTCTCGCGGGTGAGGTGTTGCGTTTCAAGTGGCGGAGAGCCTTTAAATCAGAATGCTACCCGAACAAAAAAATGGCCATAAGAAACTAAGATGTTTCATGGCCACATTGTTAGATTAATGTTAAATAAATTGAGCTACGGATACTCCCCATATTTCAGCTTAGTATTAACACAATCATTTACCATCGATAGCCCAAACTAACTGTATATGCTTCTCTTGTTTCACCTTTATTATAAAGGGCTGTGATATTATAGTGTTTACCTATTTGCTTATTAAAACCAATCAAATAAGCCCATTGATTTAGAGAAACATCAACGTCATAAGTGAACTCACCTTGTAACGCATCTACATAACCTAGATTACCGGATAACGTAGAATCTAAGCCTTGATATTCAGCACCAATTAATAACTGAGCTCTATAATCAACAAGCTGATAACCAACCATTGGTTGAGCAACAAACAGAGTATCACCCCAGCTCGAAGAGCCCTCTAATCGTGTTTGAGATGCGGTCATATTAAGCGTGGCGAAAAATTCTTTATACCCGACGGCTAGTGTAGTACCCACACCTAACAGATCATAGTCAAGACTTAAAGGAAGCTTCAATCGACCAGGGCTACACAGAGGGAGTCCTTCATTGCTTAGCGCACTACATAAGGCATCACCTAATCCAGGATCGATGCCGTTTAAACTATCTTTAACTTCGTTTAAACTCTCCGATGTATATTGCGCATCAATGGTTGCCTTAACTTTAATCTTTCCAGCTAAAGCGTAAACATTCCAGAAAGGCAAAATATAGACATCTCCCCTTATACTAAAACTCTCAGCATTAACTTTGGCGAAGGTCTCTGTCGGTTCAAAGTCCTTATCTAAATTCTGAAGGCCTAATGCTCCGAGACCTAAATCAAAAGATTGAAAGCCAAGATCCATATCTTGATTGCGATAAGCGACAGAAAAACCGTATGGAAGAGGAATATCAATACCTTGTCTACGGACTAAGTCTCCCATCAGTGGGAAAAAACTACTGACCTCGACCTTTTCTTCTCGAATACGAGGATCTGATGCTTCTTCAAGCTTTTCACTATCTAGAACTTCGACACCATCTACATCGTCATAAAAAGCGACGGGAGTCATGAGCAATGACAGAGTAAGCTTTTCTTTTTTTCTAGTTACTCCGTTTGCCACAATGGTTTTGCTTTTAACGTAAAATTGACCATTGTAACGCTCACTGATTAAGATTTCTTGTCTATAATCCTCAATTCTATAAGTACCATAGGTAAATGGTTGCGAATTAGTGATCACCATTTTAACAGGCTTGCGATCTTCAACACTTATCTCAACTCGCATGAAACGAAAATAGGCGACATCTTGAGGTAGTTGATACTTAGAATAGTTAAAACGTACAATTGCACGACGTTCATCTAATTCTTCAACGGTAACCGAAGACCGATCGTAACTATCTGAGTAGGCGCGAAGTCGATATTCTGTTTTAGTCAAATATTCAATGGAGTCTATCGCTCCACCATCTTCTGAGAGTGAAGGTTCACCATCGATTTGAGAAATTTGATCCTGAAAATATTTAATCCTCAAATCAATATTTCCCTTTAAATCTGTTGTTTGCACTAAATAAAAAGATGAAGATGAAGCCTCCTCATTAATTGAAGTGACTTTACGAACGTGCTCAACAATATGATCACCTTGAGATAAAGTACTAATACCATACTTAGGTAGGTGTTCCGGTATGCCATACTGCTCAAAAATCGAAGCTTCTTTTGCATTAGCAATATTAGAGAGTATCAAAATAAAAGAAAAGAAACTTACGCACCAAGATCTACGAAATAAAATAAAAAAAATTTCGATGATTTACTTTCATCTCTATCCAACAAACTCTATTTAGCATATGTAGCATCATTCCTACCTCACTGTAATAAAAGACGACTTAGTAAATAGCATCACAAATACCTTGTGATGTGCTAGCATCAATACCCATATTTATCGTAGCATCCCACGCTGTAATATTCTTGTTTATTTCGCCACCATCATCCGTGGCATTATTAACTATCACCAATATGTTATCTGTATCTTCTTGGTATCGATATTCAGGGTTGAATAATTCATCGCTAAACCACAAACTCGATACTTCTCCCATAAGAAGAAGGTCACCTTCATCAGGCGCTATCTTCGATCCGCTTTGGTTATATAATCGATTAAATACAAAAGGAATTTCAGCTTGGTTACAGGCTTTTCCACCGAAGCAAGCCAAATTACCTATTGTGTCAAAAATAGAGTCTTCAATCAGCTGGTTATTAAAACTTGCGACATAGTCAAAATGATAAATGATAGGAGTGATGTCATGATCGACTTCTTTTGCGTAATCACGAATAGCACATTTATATATCAATTGATTATTTAATTGATTAAACTTTCTTATCTCTTCTGATACCCCATCTAAAGTGGTAGGATTTCCCGATGGTGAGAAATCATCAAAGCGTAAAGGCGTGTCGGTCAACCGATCTACATATAGGATTGATGATATTAACGTGTACGCAGGTATATCTGCTATTTGTGGCAAATCACGAATATCATCACTATCTCCTATTAAAAATAGGACAACATCAAGTAATTTAATACCCGGTAATAATTCTATATTAATCAAGAATAGTAACTTTAACTCCGCTATATAACTATCCGTTTCATTGTTATTAAATCCTATAATAGAAGGGACGGTTAAAGGAGCTTCATGAGCGAGGCTTGTTACGTGATAGCCTGGGTATTCCTCATATTCTGTGCAAACCCCAAGGAATGTCTTTATGCACTCACGATGGGACTCAATGTAGGGTGAAAAGGGAAGTAATTTCGCTCGCGGTTCGATTGCTGCAATATCCGATGCGTATTTCAAAGTAAGCTTCGCCACAATCGATTCCGTGCTATCGCCATCTTCAATCCAGCCCAAGATGTCACTGACCATACTTTCGATGGTTTGGTCAGGTAAACCAAACAAGCGTCCCGTTATTTCTGCTTTTACTTGTTTTTGTAGTTCTAAAATCTGATCAACCGTCAATTGGTTAATACTTAAATCAGGATACAGCGTTGCCATTGCAGTTTCTAAAGTGTCGTATTGGTCTTTCGCTGCAGCGTATGATTCAAATGAAAGTCCGAGCGGTAAACTTTGCATAATCGCTCTGCTAAAGAAATTACCGGCAATATCATCTTCAGGATCGCGCTCTCCACTGGTTGTTTGCTGAAGCGCATTAATTGATGTCGCACCAGCACCTTGCCCAAATACAGTGACGTTTGTACTATCTCCGCCAAAGTCTTCGATATGTTGGCTAACCCACTCTAGAGCTCGCTTTTGATCACCAACCGCAAAGTTGCCTCCTTTCGTTTGACCTGCATCTTCAACCCACCGTTTTCCCAATAAACCAAGACGGTAGTTAAAAGTAACAGCGATAAAGGGGTTATCACTCATTGTACTTTGTGCAACGGCGACATCTGGAATTATATTGGGCAGGTGTCCAGATCCCGTTTCAAACGAACCACTATGGATATAAACATACACAGGTAATAAATCACCTGAAGTCGCATTATTAGGTCTCCATACGTTCAAGTAAAGGCAGGTCTCTGAGTACAATTCTGTTGAGCCAAACTGAGGGCATATGTTCCCAAAGTCTGTATACGAATTATTTTCGGTCACCGCTTGTGCTAGAGGCAGCATCACACTGTGTTCAAAACGGTCAGGCGCACCGAAGAAAAAATCACCTTCGCTACTATCGCCCGAGTAAGCATAAGGTATCCCTTTGAACGTTTCTATTGTAACCAGTGAGATACCGTCTTCAGTCGCAGAAAGTGAAGGGGCGACTGTGATTATTGGTTCTTTGAGGCCTTGTATAGTCACTTCACCTATTTGAGCCTCAAAAGTAATGGGTTGAGGTGATTCCTCTTCAGGATCAGGGGTAAAGCTGAACTCAGTAGAATCATCACGACAACCGAAAAGTACAACTCCGATCAAGACCAAAAATGCTTTTGTCATCACTTACCTCTTCAATATCGAAAGTAAAGAACATTGCTATCACGCTTTGAATACCAAAATCAATCTTCTAATATTAGACTTAAAAATCAGAAAAGGTGGACAATATTACAATTACAGGTTCTGTCGTAAACAGTGGTGATAGGGGCTTTGTTTCCTAATTGG
>NZ_JBFRTN010000163.1:0-12595 GCF_041474095.1 Vibrio sp. 10N.222.54.A3 | reverse complement strand
TCTAAGCGGAGAAGAGCCGTATAAGTATGGAAAGTCGCTTAACTCATTCTTCAACATTGATGAACTAATAAGTGTAATGAAATGCACTAGAGCCACGATACTAGTGCATTTCTTACTTGCTTAAGCGGCTTCACTTAATCTTAAACTTTCATAATAATCTTCAGCTAGTGCAGTCATCTTAAATTCAGCTTCTACGCCAGCAATCTTCTCCACGGCTTCTTTGATATCGTCTAAATCGACATTAAAGAATTCTTTACGAAGATTGACAGCGTTAACACGTTGAGAACTAAATTTACGATGTAATGCTGTTTCGAGTGCAGGTGCGTCATCCGTATAGATCATAGCGTGTACGTCAAATGGGAATGGTACGCTGGCATCTCCAAGTTCTTTAACCCTATCCATCGGCTCTAATCTACGTGTTAAGCCGATCTTGTAAACATCTTCACCAAATGAGCCAATATTACTTATTACGTAAACATGGCCCTTACGGGTCTGCTCAGCCATACTCTTAGCTCTTTCTTCTTTGGCTTCAGCTTCAGCTAGTTGTTGCTCTAGAAGAATTATTTTCTGCTCCATCTCACTGCGTTCTTGATCAGTTGCTTTGGCAAGCTCTTCCTGAGCCTTGTTGAGAAGGTTTCGATACATCTTTTCTTCTTTCTCGGCATCAGCTACTGCTTTTTCAAACTCTTTAATTGCTCTCTGCTCTTCCCGAATTTGTTCTTTGATCAGTTTCTGTTCCGCGACTTCTTCCTGCTTCTTCAGTGTGTATTGGTACTGAAGCTTACATTCTTCGAACTTAAGCTCGACATAGTCGATGTCAAAGCCACACTCAAGTGTCGCTGCCGACTTTTCCAAGGTATTTGCTAGTTTCTCGATCCGCTCCAGCGTTCGACCAAATGAGCTAGGTGACACCTTGCTAATTAACATGTCGCATTCAATGTTGAAAGCTGTGAGCATCAGCTTAACCTGACCATTAAGAATTTTCTTGTTGAATGCATTGTCACTTGAAATAACAGTTGTTTCTGGGAAAGTAATAGCTGTCTTATCTTTGATCATATCTTTCTGTTGCTGTCTGATATCTTTAATTTCTTCAGCATATCGAACTGATGTCTCGTATAGATATTTTGGCATCTCAAAGTGGCCATGAGCAGTGTATTCATCAAGGCGTGAATACAAATCTATCCCCCCCATCAGCTGATTAAGGTCAAGCTCACCCTTTTCAATCTTACTATTAAGCTCACCTAAGCTGCCCTTAATAGCTTCAAGGGAGGCTTGCTGCTCTAGGATACTAAGCTGAAGCGACTCATCTTGTCCTTTTAAAGCCTGCAATTCATAAGTCTCAGCACTCACATCAGAAAGCTCTTGTTTTGCGTTCTTAGTGGATTGTTTTACCAACTCATTAGCTTCTGTCTGTGCTTCTAGTTCTTTCTTAGCTTTTGTTAACGCTTCATCGAGCGACTTATACAGACTAACTTTTTTGTCTGCTGATCGTTTTGTAAAGAAGTAGGTGAGCAAAATCGCCACGAAAGAGATTCCCGCCAATAGCAGTATATTGTTATCCATTGTTTATCTTAAGACCTCTTGTATAAATTGCTTTCTAAGGGCTGCTCGATCTTCGCAACGCTCTAGGTATTCTTCATTTGCACCTACCAAGGCATCTTTGAAAGCTTGCTTTGCCGCTGACTTTTGTAATTTCACTTGTTTCTTTAGTTCTCGCTGAGCTTCACGTACAGATCTTTCATGTTCTCTAAGTGCTTGGGCTTCAGCACGCTGGCGAGCTTTATCTCTGCGTTGAGCGTCACGAGCAGCTTGCTTGCTTGCTCGATCTATCGCCTTAGCAACCTTCACAACGGTTCTTAAACCACTACCTCTTCTAGCCAATGTCTGCCTCCTTTGAGTAAGCCAATACCGAGTTGGCGATGGTAACATAATCAATTTGACTGGTTTTTTACTTATATCAAATAGATTGAATAATATATCCCTATTTTCAGGTCCAACTGAAGGTTAAATCGTTCTTGCGACCCCATAACTTAGCTTTGTTGCATTGCAAAAATTGAACTAATAGTACTATTTTGTAGAAGAGCGCTGCCGAGTTGAATCAAGAAGTCAGGTACTTCTGAGGTAGAAAGTGCCACGGGTAAAAATTCAGCCAGTGAAGGCTTTGGACAGAAATGTGGTACTAGAAATCAAATATTAGCAATGCATGAATAACATTTTATAGGGAAAAGTTAGTGTGAGTGGCTGGCGGTGAATACGTATTTCTGTGATTGCGATACCTCGTTTCGGTGCAAGGCTAGAAGTGATCGGATAATCCTGAGGAAATGACTGTTCGGAATGATCCAAAATATGCTGTGAATAGGTCTGAAGCAAGAAGGAAAAGGCTCGTATTAGCGAGCCTTATATCTATCAATGGATAGGAACGACGAGCTTACCACTTCTTGCTAAGAGCACCTCGTCTTTAACAACAAATGCCTCTACGAAGTGATTCCCTTTATAAGAGGTTGTTTCTTCTTTGATTTTTCCACCGATTTCAAACCCGCCTCGTAATTGACCTAACCTACTCGCTTCTTCTCCAGTGTTAGTGATTTGCCAATATACGTCTGAGCCGAGAGGAATATCATCTGTAACCATGAACTTAAGCGAATAGTTCCTGCCAAAAACAATTTGCTGGACAGCTCTAGCAAACGGATTGACGCTATTTTTATTACGATACTCAACATCTAAGTTGACACTCTCAACGTTCTCCACTTCTTCCCATCTGTGGTGCGCGCAGTGAGGAGGAATAGGGAAGTTAGGCTGACTTGCTTCGTCCAAAATTTCATCATAGGTAGTTGCTGTGGCTGACTTCTTGGTAACAGAATGAAAACTATCTCCGAACACACGACGCCATTTTTTTATAGACTCAGTTCGATCTGTCTCATCAAATGCATCTTCTATCCAAGATCTATAATCGCCGATCTTTGTTTTGAAATTCGCATACTTTTCTTCATTCCAGTGTCGAGTAAACGTTTCTTCGGTTCGTACTGGATTGACTATTTCTGTCATTGAATCGTGAAAGCTCAAATAATCATCCAAGCGGGTAAAAATTGTCTTTAAGGTGGTAGCAATATCTTTGAAGTCATCACTATTAGATTCGTAGTCGTGAACCATATTACAAATCAAAGTGGTTAAAAGTATTGATTTACATGAAAACGTAGTTTTTATGTCACGAAGATACTTGATAAGGCGAATACATTTAATGAGGTTGTTGTTACCTACCACTGAATTCTTGTCGGCGACCCACTTCTTGTATGCTTCAGGGTCAGTAAGCTCAAATTCATTGGTGTGTCTATTCGCAATCAAATATTGTGTATGATTACCGAACACGGTTTCTGTTACTTGTACAATACATGGAACAACATCGATGTGAAAATCACCTGAATAATCAAGATAAACACAACGAGTGTTATAGTGAACCATATCTTTATAGATACTTGACCCCTTAAAAGCCTGATGAAGTTTTGTGATGTAGTCTTTAGGCTCCCAATTATCATTTTCGTCCATAAAGAAGACTATATCAGCGTCAAATTCTTTGTGTTTAACTGGCTTGATAATCGTCTTATGTCCGTATGACCCCTGAGGCGAGGCGTTTCTAAAAATCCCTTTAAAATCGTCGTGATCTTTTACATACTTCTCAACAGACACCGAAGTGGTAGTAACCTTGTTAACTCGAGCTTGATTGAGATTGACCACTCCTGTGAGGAATTCAGTAAATATTTTTTGATGTTTCACATAGTTTCCTTACTTAATTAAATAGCTAACTTCTTGGTCTTTGTTTATTTGTAATGACCAAGGGTAACCAGCACCATCGAAGTGATGTACGTTTATCTGTTGACTAAGGTGATTTTGATTAAACTCCGCCCCTATGCGCATTATTAGCGAGGCTTGAGCCATAAGGGTCAAATGAACTTCAGTAACGTGGGGATACTTCTTAAGAAGAGTGTTATTTATTTCGGTTCTAAGGGAGGCAACAAAGTTTGATTGCTCTACATCTGAGAACATATTTCCAACGCTTCTACTTTCAACTCTATAAGCAATAGCGCGATCTAACTCTAGATCTTCAAAAAAGGTCTTTAAGTCATTATCAAAAGAGACTTCTATCGAAATGCCTAGCGTTGTTACCTGAGAATCTAGGACCTCCGGCTTTTTCATAATTTCTGAGCACTCTAATTTTTGACCTCTACTTCTAGCATCTCGACAGTCTAACCATCGTTCCTTATGTTTCTTCTTGTTGTCACGGTTCCAGCAGTAGTAATTAACTAAACGCTTATTTCCAACCAAGTAACCTAAAGTAAAGCAATGCGGAACATGAGCTATAGCTCCTAAAGCGAGTGGCTTGCTTGGTTCAAAGCCATTTAATTTCTGAAGTGATTCGTCGTAAAACTTCTGAAGTTTGGCGCATGATTCTTTTAACCAGTCCTCAAGAGTCTGCTTTCTAGACTTCCACATGAAAAGGTCATCATGTAACCCAGCAGGTTCGATTGTGGAACTAAAACTACTGCATAGGGTTGGAGCGGCAGCCCCATCTAAGCTTCTTAAATCGATACTCTTTGCTCTGTTCTTTGAGGCTGACTCACCAAATAGCATTGCGTAAACTTCAAAGAAGAATCCTACGACGATCATTACTATTGAGACATACACACCTACCAACGTCGCAATTTCATATGTTGAGTCAGACGCTGTATCAATGATGAATGAGTACTCACCATTGCTAAACTGAAATGCAAGTGAGCCAATAGCAGTAAGAGTAAAGAGCTTTATGCCTAAGCCCATAAGATAGCGCGAACCTGAAAGTCGGCGCTGACAAATTACATAACCAAAATCAAGTAGTTGATCTATCCACTTCAAACTTCAAGTCCAATATATAGAAAGTAATTGATTCTAACCTATAAGATACTTATTGAGTATTGATGTATGTATATAAATGCACATTTATATTTGGTTGTGTATTCGTTTGTACAGACTTTCACCCCGTATTACATCTCGGGGATTAACAGCGAACAACGTAAGAAGAATGGATAACTTTTAGTATTGCAAAAGCTCATTAACAGGATATGAACGAGTAAAAGCACTAAGTAGAAATGGGGCAGAAATGTTTTAGACCAATAGCACTAAGGCGCTCTTGTCCCATATAGAGCCGAACTATTACAGATAGTGCTTTGCATTCAGAAATACTGGTACCCATAATACTTTGGAAAAGTCATTTGGATACCAGAGCCTTGTTTTTTGAGCGACTATCTTTGCAGTAATAATCCGTAAATCTGAGCGCAATATAAGGCGGTTCGCCCCGATCAGTTCAGATAAATGGCCGACGGTATATATGCCCCATTTTTCGCCAATTCAGCTTTGATAGCAGAGTTCTCTATGCTCCATCTCGGACGCAAAACTTCAAAGATACTCTCAAGCTCGCCAAACAAGTTTCTACGATCTTGGATTTTGATTAAAAGGGTTCTATCTCCACTATCAGGTGATGATTCTGTGAGTAGAAACACTTTTAAGTAGTAGTCATGCTTTTCGGTATAAATAATCGAAAAGTGGAAATAATTGAGGTTTTCCTGCGTTAGCTTTAAGCGACCGACTTTACGGGGGGACGCTCTTCCTGATGGGAAACAAAGGTTTTCATGTTGCATCAGAGGCTCAAACAAATTTTTAACGTCAATTAGTCCGTCATAATCAACAGTGCCGGAGTGCCAAACGACTCTCCCATTGATGACATATTCAGCAACAGGGCTATTCGGTACTAATGACGCTATGGACTTACCAAAAACAATCGTATCACCAAGCCCTGAAGCGTCATTTGTAGCTAGTTGTTGAATTAGTTTGTAGGTTCCTACTATGAAATGGATTCTGGGAAGCATCTCATCCTGATTTATGAAAAAACCCTCCTCAATACCGTGGGTGATATCAGACAACTTACGACTTTCTTCTCTATCCAACGGCTTTTCATTTTTAGAACATGGAGTTCTAGATTGTAGAATATCTTCGTACCATCCATGAAATTTTGAATTTGTCATAAGCTGATTAATCAATTCGAGCTTCTTTTCTTTCTCCATTCGTTTATTCTTCTGCTCACGGCCTTTTCGCTCATCGTTCGAATATTGGAAAAGATCGTGCTCGTACCCTTCAATAATTCGACAATCTATATAAAAGCTGTCCAACAAAAAAACCATGAACTCAGAAGAATTCGCGTACTGTGAAATATTACGACATAGAATTGTTTCTCCATTTTTCAAAAAGATCTCTTTCCAATCATTTCCGAGCAGCTCAGCTTCCACATAAATACCTTCACTTGTTTCAGGCAACCCGAACTCGGCTTGGATGATTTCACCTTCTGCGATGCTCAGTCTACGACGTCCACTTTTCATCTCCGAGACGCGCGGAGGATCCACACTTAAGAGTTCTGCTAACTGATTGGTCGATATAAAGTTACAGGCGTGCTCAACATAGAGCTTTGTGACCACTTTAGTATGTTTCTCGTCTTGCACTTGCATTAGACTCTCCATTTTTCCGGTTGGGATTGCCTAATCACTATACGGTCAAGACCATTACACTAAAAGCGTAAATGATGCGTAATAATTACAAAATTAGTATGGGTTGGTTAGGTTTATTGGATTGATAAAGTAGGGCCAGATAGGAGTTAACTCATCTAAAATAAAGTCAATTCAGGGGACTACTCCAAGGCGCTTTTGTCCCTGAGTGAACCGAAATTGGATAATGTAGAAAAGCAAACAGAACTGCATTGGCACTGCACGTACTGTTTGCATTAATTTCTGATTATTTCGCTAACTTAAGTTTACTCACCCGAGTCATACCTTCTGACTCGCTAACTTCTTCTAATGCCGCTCCGCCCACAAAAACTCCAATTTTGATATAGTTTTCAACAAAATAGTTTTTTTTCGGTTCCGTCTTGATTATAAGATCATTTGGGCTAAATTCTGATTCAGTAGATATTACATGCTTACCAGCATCAAGAATCTTGTAAAAATATACGTCTGGAGCTGATTCACCAATAACTTGCTCATCGACACGAATCGTCTTTTTAAGCGCTTTACCTACAAATGAGTCTCTGAATATATATAAACCAGATTTGCCATCTGGTGGTGTTACAAACTCTTTAGCTTTTGCATCGTCTTCATTAGAAGCCATTGGCACTGTTGCACAGCCGCCTAGAGTCATTAAAATTAAACCAACTGCTAATATTTTTCTCATTATTATTCTCTGTTGCATATGTAAAAATACAGGATATTTTAAATATGATTACTTATCAATATGATATGAGGAAAATTTAGAGCCTAAAACACCCCCCCTGAACATAATGCTGGAGGCAGGAATAGAGAATTACATTAAGGCGCTTTTGTCCCGAAGCGAAAGACGAACCAACACTATTTCAACGAAAAAAGAAATCCACTGCTAATTCTTCAACATCAGGTGTGAATGAAATTGAGTAATTAACCTCTAAAATGATCGCTTACAGGGCAAAAAACTTTGTCCTTACATTGAAAACTATGACTGTATGGGCATAGCATAGGCAAGTTCATGAACTAATTGTCTAAACAACGATTCTTTGCCCTCTGGGATAATTAACTGGTCTTTTCCTACGCGTTGGCACAATTTCTGTAATTTAGGTGCTGACGCTATGTTCTTTGCTATCGACTCGGTGTCGCATTTCAAAAGTAAAAAACGCCCCTCTAATCGTACTGCATTCTTATTGCTCTCCAACGTTTTGAAGAGGTGCTCAATTTGAGTCGGGAAATAAGGTTGTTCATCTCTTTCTGATAGGAAAGATTGTATTTCTTCTAAGTCACCACCATTTTCGAGGTGTGAGAGTATCTTGCTTGTGCATAGCTGCCAGACTTGGTCGGTAACTTCATCCGCATAATTAGTAAGAAATACTCGCTCACTTGTAGTGGGTGGCTGCATAAACTGAACACGATTCCTCGGCAATAATGCGATCGATGTTTTCGTTGATTCGGATACATCGATGTAGGTATCAACCACTCCAAGTACATAGGCTCCGAGCTTTGTAAGCCTGATATATTTTAAACCATCATAAATGGATAAATAATCTAGGTCATATTGCCCCCAACGGTCATAGTAATGATCTTGAGCGCTCTCCGGCGTTACGTAAGCTATGTCGACGATCCCTAGAGTCGCGAAATACTCCATAATTAAACAGCGAGAGTAAGCATTAGTAAGAAAAGTACCGTCATGAATGCGGCCATACGTCGAATCACCAATATACAAGCTATAGGGCTCAAACGTAATATTAAAGAATTGCCCCTCAACCGCCATTAATCTCATATAGTCATCAAAAGAGACCCATTCTTCAGGTGGGCAAGATCGCAATGTTTCTATACAAGCATCCCTGCGGCTCAGAACATTGGTAAAATATTTCTGACCTTTTCCTTTTTGCCCTTTAATCTGATTGATACGTGAGAACTCGTCAAATTTGCTTCGATCTTTCCAGTCCAAGAAAAGCTGCTTAATGACGTCACAATGTCGTTGTTGAAGAGCGGCTTTTTTTAGGTTGATTTGCAATTCGCCATTTGTCTCTTTGAACCATAGAGCGGCCCTTAGAATTTGAATCCAACCAAAAGCCTTTATACTTTTCGCTGATTCGTCATCAAGTGATGTTGCCTTTTGGTATGGTTCATTGAGTTTGTTGCACAGTTGGTTGAGCAATGCTTTAGAAGGCAGCCCAGTTTTCGGACTGACTTTTAACTTCTTAACCTTAATAGTGTTAAGAAGAACGTTAAGCTCGGCTTCCGTGTATTGTGGTGTTTCTGACGTTTCAACTTCGTCACCATCGACAATTGCCGTTGGCACAGAGAAATGTGGTGGCAATGGAACATGAGGTTTCAAAAAAGCTAATAGGTCATTAGGTATTCTGCGTGAAGATCCGTAACGGCGATCAGGATAAAAGAACGGAGATAAAGCTTTGTCACCGTTCTCTTTATCTCGACTTCGATACAACGACCAGTCTTCTGTACTAGGTGGTTCTTTTTGATATTTTGACCAGAATACGAAACCGTCCATATAACCTGCTTGATTATGAACGGCCTCTTGCAAAGCAAGCTTCTGAACCTCTGAGAGGTGGTTCCAAATTGACTGTAGGTTGTCTGGGGTCATCAATGCATTAAAGAGTACACTTGCAACTTCTGCTTTGCGACTGGGGATAGCACAAGAAAAGGGTAATGACTTGATACGAAATTTCAGGTCATCGACGGTGCTGTAATCAATAAGGTTTTGAAAATTATCCATGCTGTTCCTAGCTCTCTTTATATCTTCAGGAGATTTTATACCATCCCCCTTGGCTCTTTTCCCTTATTTTCGAAAAGGCGTACTTTGTATGGTTTGAATAAATGCAAATTCAATGGAAAATGTAATTTTCCTAAGGCGCTTTTGTCCCAATGAGTGCTATCACCGGAGAGGTCAAGCACGTCTCTGGACAAAAGCTTGCTAGAGTTATTGTACTAGTCGATAGTAATACACATTAGATTTTGTAGGGGTAGTGAAGGAATCTAACGAATGCCCTCACTCCATTGACCATCACATGTGTTACCCGCAGTGGTTTAACCTTTTAATTTGTAGCCAAATTAACTATTTCACTACACCACGTCACAGACTATTGTAATATTTACATCACACCGCCAAAAAGAAAGTAACACGATGATTTAAAAAGAAAATCAAACAAGACTCCATAATGATACCCTTCCTTATACCCTGTAATTACTCAGGGTGAGATCTCACATGTTTCCTAGGGCTTTGTTTATGAAATATTAAACGGCATGATTAATTTATGATTGCTTGTGTCAAAGGCTTAAACTTTCTTTATTTTCGACTGAACTAATCCTGATTTTGGTGATCTGATCATTATCTATTTACAACTCAACCTACACTACAATGACACTTCTTGAACGCCTTAACCGCATACCTGATCCACGCAATGATATTAACGTTAAACACGACTTAGTTGATGTCGTATTTCTAGTATTTTCCGCTGTGCTTAGTGGGGCTACAGGATGGAAGTCTATTCAAGACTTCGGTGAAAGCCAAATAGACTGGTTGAGACAATATCGTGGATTTAAAAACGGCATTCCTAAACGACACTGTATGGCTAACATTATCAGTGCTTTAGATAGTAATTCTTTACTAGACGCTTTGTTTGAGTGGTTAAATTCTGAACGAAAACGAACAGAAAAAACAGTTTTAGCAATAGATGGTAAGGCTTTACGTGGAACTAAAATAAATGGGTTGAAAAGCATGCTACACGTTGTCAATGCGTATGATGTTGAAAGTGGGCTAATGCTTTATCAACAATCGACTCATGGCAAAGGTAAAGAAATTAGTTTATGTCGTGATGTTTTAGATGCTTTAGTCCTAAGAGATGCAATAGTCACCTTGGACTCGCTGCATTGCTTAGCGCCAACAATGGCGCAAATCACGGAAAAGAATGGTGACTTCACCATTCAGCTAAAAAAGAACCAACCCAATCTTTTTGAGCATGTGAAAGAAGTTTTTTCAGCTGTTTATAATCAGCCAGAGAACATGGCTGAATGCACCCAAAAAAATGAGGGGCATGGCCGAAAAGAATGTCGAAATATCATGCAGGTAGAGGCAAATCTTCCGCCTGAACTGAAAGAAAAGTGGCCTCATATAAAAAGCTTTATTGAAGTGGCAAGTGAGCGCACTTGCAATGGAAAAGGAACGAGAGATTCACGTTGGTATGTTAGCTCATTAGAGGTTGACGTTGAACTTGCAGCTCGAACAATCAGAGAGCATTGGCTGGTTGAAAACCAGCTTCATTGGGTTCTTGATGTTGTATTCAGAGAAGATGAATTAAAAGTAAAAGACCCAGATGGTGCAGCCCACTTAGCGGCATTTAATCGTGCAGCGTTAAACACGATAAAACAGGATGATAGTGATAAAGATAGCTTGGCTGCCAAACGGAGAAAGTCAGGTTGGTCTGGAGAGTATCGCTCAAAAATTATTTTTGGCTGATATTTAGTCAAAGTAGAATCCCGCCCTGTGTAATTACTAAGATGCATAATATACAGGGGAATAGCATATTAAATACCACTATTTTAGGAAGCTACACTCTAAAACTATTTATGGTTACTTTTGAAGGCAGAGAACTCCAAACAACTGGTGGAATGTGACCGTAACAATTTACTCGCTAAGTCGCAATGGGGCACATTGCGAGATAGAAAATGTTGTTGGTTCACTCTAAATTAGTGGCCAAATTCACTTAGCCACAACATACCAACTTCGATTGGCTTAGGTAATGAAGGTAGTGACTTGGTTTAGGTGGCCAAGTCAGCTATCTTTCATATTGACGGACAATTTAACGCTGACATTTTGTGAGCCCCCGAAAAATAAGAGAGCAGATATATGCAAAGTAATTTCCTCAGTCACTTCATGTCCTTATTATCTATTACTAGCGATTACATCTACTTTAAGGATATGAATTATAGGTTCATATTGTGCAGTCAGAACTTTGCAGAGCTTGTCGGGAAAAACTCATGGAGGGAACTTCACGATAAAGATGACTTTGATCTGTTTCCTCATGAACATGCATTAATGTATCGTAAGGAAGATGAGAAAATAATCGAAGGTCGAATACAGAAAACAACCTCAATCGAACCTTATACAGATAATGAGGGAAATGAGGGCTGGGTATCTACCTGTAAATGGCCTCTTTACAAAGATGGAGGAAGTGAGTTGATAGGAATGTTCGGTATTAGTCGTGATATTACTGAGCAAGTAAAGCTTCAAAAACTTCTTGACCTTAAGGAAAAAGAATTAGTTGAGGCAAATATAAAATTAAAGGAGCTTAGCGAGATTGATCCTTTGACAGGGCTATATAATCGTCGTATTTATTCAGCATATTTAAAAAAAATTTCAGCCTTAGCAATGCGATCTGGTGAGCCCTTGTCACTTCTGATTATAGATATTGATAATTTCAAAAACTACAATGATAATTATGGTCATGCTGCGGGGGATACAACGCTAAAGATAATTTCTAGCCAATTAAGAAAAAATGTGTATAGAGATTCTGATCTACTAGTAAGGTATGGTGGAGAAGAGTTTGTGGCTGTATTGCCCAATACTAACCTCCGTGATGCAAAACATGTCGCAGAAAGAATAAGAAAAAATATACAAGCTGAAGCAATGACTCATGAATACTCTACCGATGCAGGTGTTGTCACGGTAAGTATTGGCATTTCTACTATCAAAGGAAAAGTTATTGATACCGATAACTTGTTTTTACAAGCTGACAATTCCCTTTATAAGGCTAAAACATCGGGAAGGAATAGGTGTGAAGCCTTTTGTAGTGGATTAGCAAATTTGGTTAGATAGTTAGAGTTCTAGGCATGAAAAAAAGTAAGTCAAATGATGCTTTAGTGAAGAGTTTGTTCAATCGGTCGAAACACACAATGGGGCACAAACGTTTTAGAGTCGTAGCACTCAGGCTCTAGGCCCGAACTAAAACAAATATACTATTAAGACCAAAAACCAAACAAAAGCTGAACAGAGCGGCTCTTCTCCGCTTAGA
>NZ_JBFRTN010000162.1:0-651 GCF_041474095.1 Vibrio sp. 10N.222.54.A3 | reverse complement strand
CACACTGAGCCAAACAAATAAGCGTATTCAAATTGCTGCTGTTTTACTACGCGAGGTCTCGTTCCACGAGTAGCCCAAAGACGTGTTGTTGTGTTCTGCTGACCAAACCTAGCTTCGTCTTGAAACCAGACATCAACACTCTCTAGCCCAATATGGCCGGGGATCTTAAGGATCGTTTCGATTTGGAATTTTTTTAAAATCGTCCTGTATTTGCTGTGATTGTTTAGGGTGTTTGGAACGAGAAGTTATCCAAGAAAAACCCATGTGGTCGAGGAGATAATAGATGGAATTAGGGTGGTAGTGCTTGTCAAAGTGTTTAACGATGTAGTCATGTATATCGCTTCCAACAAGGCGGCCACCAGAAGGTGATTCAGCTTCTTTTTTTATGAAGGCACTGAGTTGAGCCCGCTGCTCATCGGTGAGGTATGCAGGCCTACCAGTCCGAGGTTTTTCTTGAAGTCCTTCTAGGCCTTCTTCAAAAAAAATCCGAACCCATTTATTGACACTGGTTCGACTGACTTTGAGAGATTTTGCAATTTGTGTACGAGAGAGGCCGTCTTTAAAGTGTGCGAGCGCAAGTAAACGCATCTTCATCTGAATGGTTTTTTGCTGGCTCGCAAGCTTTTTGAAGTCAGTGTTATTAAGGCTATC
>NZ_JBFRTN010000161.1:0-763 GCF_041474095.1 Vibrio sp. 10N.222.54.A3 | reverse complement strand
CTAGGGCGTGTTGATCTTTCGTGAGTGTTTTTTGAACAGCATGGTAAAGAGTTATAATTTGCTTCGCCAAAAGTAAAACCATAACCAATACCATGCCAAGAACAATGCTAACTGATATTCGCTGGGAACTGCTACTCCAAGTTATGAAAAGTACAGGTCGTATTTACGATAAAACTGAACATCGAATGACATTTGAAGGAATACTTTATCGAATGAGAACAGGTATTCCTTGGCGAGATCTACCCTCTGAGTTCGGAGAGTGGAGTACCGTTTACAGACGATTTAATCTTTGGTCAAAGAAAGGGATTTTAGATAATCTTTTCAAAAGTTTATCTAACATGGCTGATTTTGAATGGGTATTTCTTGATGGCTCTATAGTTAGAGCACATCAGCATAGTACAGGTGCAGCTACTGAAAGTTCAGAGCAAATAGGAAAAAGTCGCGGGGGCAACTCACCCAAAATTCACTTAGCCGTAGATAGTGGTGGCCTGCCGATTTGCTTTGATTTATCAGAGGGACAACGCCACGATATAGTGCATGCCGAAAGCTTAGTTGAGCAACTCGATGAAGTTAATACCATCGTTTGTGATAAAGGATATGACAGCGAACCTTTCCGTACTTTTGTTAAGGAACGTGGCGGAGAAACGGTAATTGCTAAACGCAATTACGGACAAGATATAGACAAAGACAGTATGGATTGGTGTTTATACAAGTATCGTCACTTGGTCGAAAATGCCTTTGGGAGAATTAAGCATTATCGAGC
>NZ_JBFRTN010000160.1:1668-2361 GCF_041474095.1 Vibrio sp. 10N.222.54.A3 | reverse complement strand
TAGGAAACAAAGCCTTTGTTACTCGTCGGTATAACCGTGTTACGCGGAGCAAGTCGATCTTTTCTCGTAATATCAATCATCATTAGCTCCCTTGGCATTAGCTTCTTCCTTTATAGCGCCCTAATTGCGCCTTCTGTAACTTCTAGGATCGAGGCTCGAAGTATTCTCGTTGTGACGATATGTATCTTAGCCCTCTGTGCAAACTATTCAGGGGAAAAGCACGATAACAGAGAAGCAAAGTGTCTGTTGAATCTGACCCTGTTTATCAACATTCTCTATATGGCAATTAGGGGCGTACTTGCTCATACCAAAGGAACGAATTCGAACTATTACCTGATATCAGATATTCATAAATTGTCTTTCGTTATCATGACAATCACAATTGTTAGCCTCGCATTTTCAGTGTTTTGGATCTTAACTGATCGTTTGTTGAAGCAGACCTATCGTTCATCGATCACTGATGAACAAACCGGCCTTTATAACCGTAGAGGCCTAGCAGAACTGATACCCAAGCTTGTTCAACCAGGCCGAGAGAGTGACATTTCTGTACTGATTGCCGACCTAGATCACTTCAAAAAAATTAATGATACCTATGGTCATGACAAGGGAGATGATGTGATTAAGCACTTTGGTCAAATTCTTGAAGATACATGCCGCACAAGCGATTTCTGTTTTCGCTATGGTGGAGAAGAG
>NZ_JBFRTN010000160.1:0-981 GCF_041474095.1 Vibrio sp. 10N.222.54.A3 | reverse complement strand
ATGGTGGAGAAGAGTTTGTTGTCATGTTACCTAGAGCGAATAAAGTTCAAGCAATGCAGATAGCTGAAAGAATAAGAAACCACGCAAAACACAACTCCAATCAAGAGCCCTCTTCTGGCACGTATACTGTCAGCATTGGAGTGACTCAAGCCCTCATAAACGATGACTGGAATTCATTAATTAAAAGAGCGGATAACGCCCTCTACGACGCAAAATCTCAAGGGCGCGATTGCATTGTTGAGCGTTAAGGCGAGTTGTAAAACAGTGTAAATATTCTTCCATCACAAAACATGTTGGCTAAGATTCAAGAAGTTAAACACACACAACAAGTAAGGTTAGCAAGGATGCGCATTTTTCGGTTTGTTTTAGCGATAGCATTATTGGCGTCGTCGTCCGTAGTGATGGCAAAAGATAGCGACATGATTCGTGATATCACTCGGGAGCAAGTCGATGAAAAAGCGCTTACCGATGCAATCGCTTCAAGAACATTGTCTTGGCTAACGGGAAGCTCATCTAATAATGACTATATGTCTGTTGGTCGCATGGCTAACTACTTTGGTTTTGTTGGTTTGCGCGTGGCAAGTGGACATAGCCTTTCTCGAAGCCAAGTTGCCAAGCAAACTTTGTCTGTCCTCGACTCTCAGCAACGAAACACTTTGCTAGCGTTGCTTGAACAACAAAAAACTCCTTTTGAGCAAGTTGCAAAAAGTCGATTTGCCATGAACAGAGCATTAGAAGGGTTATTAATCGGAGAGAGCATCTCGGAAGAAGAATTCCTCGAACTTGGGCAGCGCTATGGTCAGCATGAAGCCCAACTCGGCGAAATAATCGCTGAAGCCTTTGGCAAGATTATCCAAACTTTAACGGAAGAACAGAAACAGCAGCTCGACGCTATTCGACATGCTCACCTCAACGGAAAAGGTCAAGAGCTAGCAAAAGGTAACTCTAAGCCAAAGATTAAACTCAATAAAAATGACAAAA
>NZ_JBFRTN010000159.1:0-17393 GCF_041474095.1 Vibrio sp. 10N.222.54.A3 | reverse complement strand
CTTTACGGGGTCACTTCATAGTTGTCGGCTTTTCATCTATCAATTCGATTGAGAAATTGTCAATTAGTTTAAGAAATTATAAATCGCTTTCTGAAATGTGCGTCTAATTAAAAAGACGATTAGCTTGGTTGATAGCCCGTATCTTCTAGAGTCGGATTCTCCGCTGCATTTCGCGCTAAATCATCACACATTTCGTTTTCTCTGTGTCCGGCGTGTCCTTTTACCCAGCGCCAATCAACGTTATGGCGAGCGGTTTCTTTATCGAGCCTTTGCCACAGATCGGCATTTTTAACCGGTTTCTTGTCGGCTGTTTTCCAGTCACGCTTTTTCCAGTTATGAATCCACTGTGTGATACCTTGACGCACGTATTGGCTATCTGTGGTCAGAATCACAGAGCAAGGTTCTTTGAGGGTTTGGAGAGCAACGACAGCGGCGAGCATTTCCATACGGTTATTGGTTGTTAGCGTGAAACCTTCTGCTAGCGTCTTCTCGACTTTTTTGTAGCGAAGTACGATGCCATAGCCGCCGGGACCAGGGTTGCCTAAACAAGAACCATCAGTGAAAATTTCAACTTGTTTCGTCATGATTTGATACTATTACCTCAAGCACATTATCGGCATAGTCTGACACAGTTATCCTTATGAATACCAGTAGCACTCCAGAACAAAGCACGAACGAAAAAAACAGTTCGAACGAAAATAAGCGCATTGTTGTACTCGATACCGAAACCACCGGTATGAATACAGAAGGTGGCCCTCACTATATGGGTCACCGCATCGTTGAAATTGGTGCAGTAGAGATCATCAACCGTAGGCTGACCGGGCGTCATTTCCACGTCTACATCAAGCCCGATCGTGCGATTCAAGAAGAGGCGATTGGCGTTCACGGTATTACCGATGAATTCTTGATTGATAAGCCTGAATACCAAGACATTCATAAAGAGTTTCTCGACTTTATCAAAGGTGCGGAGCTGGTGGCTCATAACGCGCCCTTCGATACGGGCTTCATGGACTATGAGTTTGAGAAGCTCAACCCAGCGATAGGTAAAACGGATGACTACTGTAAAGTTACCGATACCTTGGCAATGGCGAAGAAGATATTCCCAGGTAAAAGAAACAACCTAGATATCTTATGTGACCGTTACGGTATCGATAACTCGCACCGCACTCTCCACGGCGCATTGCTCGATGCGGAGATCCTAGCCGACGTCTACTTATTGATGACGGGTGGTCAAACTTCGCTGCAATTTAACGCTGGTCAACAGGAAGGTGAAGCCGAAAGCATACGAAGAGTAGAAAGTGGTCGAAAATCCCTAAAGGTTTTACGAGCTACGGCCGATGAAGTAGAAGCGCATCAAAGTCGTTTAGATCTCGTCGAGAAAAGCGGAAGCTGCCTCTGGCGTCAGTAGGGAGAAAGTATGTTAAGGGTATTGGCTACCGGTTGCTTATTGCTGTTAAGTTTTGGCTTACATGCAGCAACAGAATCCGTTATGAGTTTATTGGACAACCGTTTTAGAGTTGATCCCAGTATTGAACAAGTCACCTTTGTGATTTATCGAGCCGATAACTCTAAACCTGTCGTTTTGGTTCGCCCTGATGGCAAGAAATACTACTCTTGGCGCAATGCTGATAATGTCCGTTGGTACGAAGAATCGTCCATGGACATTATCTCTATCGACAATCCGATGCCCGGCCCTTGGCAAGCGATAGGTAAAGTTTCCCCTAAGAACAATATCAAGCTGCTGTCTCATCTTGTTTTGGATGCTAATGAGTTCCCAGATAAGTTGTATCAAACAGAGCGCATCAAATTTACCGCTCGACTGACTTCTGATGGCAAGCCGCTGGTGCTGCGCGATTTTCTCGATCGCGTGAAGCTTAAGGTTACCTTTACTAAGTTTGTTGAAAACGAAGAGTCTTTGGTGAGAGAAGCGCGCCCGGTGCCGGTTGTGATGGGCGAGTTTGCCGATGATGGCGCTGATCTTGATGAAAAGGCCGGAGATGGTGTGTTCACTGTCTCTTTGCCAATTGATATCGAGCCCGGTAAATACCGAGCGCGTATTACCTCTGGTAATGGCGTGTTCCTGCGAGCGCAAGAGCAAGAAGTCTTGGTTTACCCAACACCGATCACTAGCACCTTCATTCAATCACGAAAAGAGGGTTTACCTCATACTATTGTGGTGTCTGGTGAACAGGGGATGATCGCACCGAGCTCGTTAGCGGTTCATGTTGAGCACAAGGCTCCTGATGAATATGTGATGTACAAGCAGGGGCAAGCTGAAGTCGACGCAATGAAAGTCGCTTTAGAGGTGCCTTATAATGGCGATTTAGGAATTTATAATTGGTCAGGGATGGTTTATGCCACTGATGCTTCAAGTCAGCGCCCGCTGATTTTTCCAATTACCGAGCAGTCGTACAGCGTTGTTGAAGATATCGACTTAGCAGAGTCACGACGTCTTCAAGAAGAAGCTCTTGCTGAACAGAAGCGTATCGCAACAGAGTTGATGATCCTTCAAAAACGTGAAGATGACAGACAGCGCAGTATGATCATTATTGCGGTGGGTAATGTGGTCGCTATTCTATTGGGCTTATTGATTTGGTTTGTGGTTCGTAAGGTCAAGGCGAAGAAAAAAGCGTTACCTGAGATGCAGCTCAAGGCGCCCAAGTAACTCGCTTAGATGATTAGATTGTCTAGAGAGAATAAGCTGCTAGATAAAGCATTGGAATTTGTGGCAACGAAATCATGAACAAAAAAACGGGACTCATAGTAGTCCCGTTTTTGTTTCTTTTTCTGGCCTTAAGCGACGTTATCAATCGATTGGTCTGGGTACTGAGATTTTGCTGCAAGCTCCTCTGGTGAGAAGTCATCCACGTTAATCGTGTACAGTCTATGTTCCTCAGCGCTAATCAGAAGATTTGCTTCGTCTTGCGTTAAGATACCTTTCTCAAGTCCCAACTGAGCAACAAGATCAAGTCGTAAGAAGGCACGTTTTTGATGTGTCTCTTTGCAGACTTTGTCGAACAGAGGTTCAGCTTGAAGAATCACTTCTAGCGCTTTTTCAATCTTACCTACTGGGTTGTATTCCGTCGCTTCTAGGTATTGGCCGCGACCTATACGAGAGCGTGTTTCGCTTGGTGTTTGTAGAATGTGCGCAACTTTGCTATCGAGCTTGTCGTTTGGAGCACGACGGATACGACCAAATGGCATTAGCACAACACGAAGCAGACGACCAATCACAGGGTTAGGGAAGTTCGCTAAGAATTCATCAATCGCCACTTCAGTCTGACGTAAGCTATCTTGCATCCCCCAATGTACTAACGGTAGATCTTCAGCGTGGCTGCCTTCACTTTCAAAGCGCTTCAACGTTGCTGAACCGAGGTAAAGTTGACTTAAGATATCACCCAGTCTTGCTGATAAACGTTCTCTACGCTTCAGTGATCCGCCTAGAACTGCCATTGAAATATCAGACAGTAGCGCTAGGTTTGCACTGTAGCGGTTTAGCTGTTGGTAGTAACGCTGTGTCTGTTTATCTGTTTTATTTGAAGGTGTTGGCGCATCAGAACCACGACCATCGGTTAAACCAAACCAAAAGCTGCGGACTAGGTTGCTCATCGTAAAGCTAACGTGCCCTGCTAACGCTGAATCAAACTTATCAAGCGCATCGCTGCTTTCAGAATAAGCCGCTTCCATTTCGTTCAGTACGTAAGGGTGACAGCGAATCGCACCTTGACCATAGATGATCATTGAACGAGTCAGGATGTTTGCGCCTTCAACCGTAATCGCGATAGGTGAGCCTTGGTAGCCACGAGCTAGGAAGTTCGATGGGCCTAAACAAATGCCTTTACCACCGACGATATCCATCGCATCAATGATGCTGCGTTGGCCACGGTGCGTACAATGGTACTTAACGATTGCAGAGATAACCGAAGGCTTTTCACCAAGGTCGATGCCCGCAACGGTTAGGTTACTTGCAGCGTCCATTACATAAGCGTTACCTGCAAGGCGTGCAAGTGGCTCTTCAACCCCTTCCATGCGGCCAATAGGCTGTTTGAACTGACGGCGGATACGAGCGTAAGCGCCAGTTGCAAGCGCGGCAGACTTGATGCCACCAGTTGAATTTGAAGGCAGTGTGATACCACGACCAACCGACAGGCACTCAACCAGCATACGCCAGCCTTGACCGGCCATTTTCTGACCGCCAATGATGAAATCGATAGGCACGAAGATATCGTCGCCTTGCGTCGGGCCATTTTGGAAAGGTACGTTTAGTGGGAAGTGGCGGTTGCCAATTTCTACGCCTTTTAAATCCGTTGGGATAAGCGCACAAGTGATACCAAGATCTTTTTGATCACCAAGCAGGCCATCCGGGTCACGAAGTTTAAAAGCTAAGCCTAATACCGTCGCGACAGGCGCGAGAGTGATGTAACGCTTGTTCCAAGTTAGGCGCATGCCGAGTACTTCTTCGCCTTGCCAGTCGCCTTTACAAACCACACCGTAATCTGGAATAGAGCCAGCGTCTGAGCCAGCTTCTGGGCTAGTTAGTGCGAAACAAGGGATCTCTTTACCTTCCGCTAGGCGAGGCAGGTAGTGGTTTCTTTGTTCTTCTGTACCGTAGTGTTGTAAAAGCTCACCAGGGCCTAATGAGTTAGGTACGCCAACCGTCGATGACAATACACTAGAAACGCCTGTTAGCTTCTGTAGAACCAAAGATTGAGCGTAAGCTGAGAACTCTAAGCCGCCGTATTTTTTCTTGATGATCATGGCGAAGAATTTATGGTCTTTCAGGTATTGCCATACTTCTGGTGGCAAATCAGCAAGCTCATGAGTGACTTGGTAATCATTGACCATTTCACACACGATATTTACTGGACCATCTAAAAACGCTTGCTCAGCTTCAGAGAGTTTCGGGTCAGCAATGTTCTGAAGTTTCTTCCATTCAGGTTTGCCTTTGAACAGCTCTGCTTCCCACCATACTGTGCCGGCTTCTAGTGCTTCTTTTTCTGTCTGAGACATCGCCGGTAGAACTTTCTTAAATAAAGAGAGTGCTTTTTGGCTGATCAGTGTCTGACGAATGGTCGGTACAGCAAAGATCGCAACGGCTAATAGATAGCAAAGCCAGCCGGTAACAGCCACGCCGCCAAGCAGTGTTAATGCTACCATTGCGCCGGTTAATACAACTAATGCACGTACCAGACTAACTCTATGGTAAAGACAGACGCCTAAGATGGCGGTCATGCCGAGTAGGGAGAGCAATATATTCATGATCGATTTCCTTTTCAGAGATCACTTATTGTTATTAAGTTTTAGGTAAGAGGTCTAACCAGTCAAGTGTAAACAAAATATTAAATATTTGTAAAACTCCAAGGTGAGTAAAAAGTGATCTCAATAGAGTTAAAGTTCTAATTGTGAGAGGTTGGTGGCGAATATTTGGACGGATTTACAACGACAAGTTAATTAAGGTGGCAATCTTTGGGCTTAAGTGTCGACACTATTTCATGTTTGTGGGTAAACTCAGCTATAAAGAGGGGAAAACCCTCAGTTCTCATTTCACGCACTTTAAGCTGCGTCAAAAAAATAAGAGATAAGCCTTATGTACCAAGACCTAATCAAAAGTGAATTAAACGAAGCTGCTGACGTTCTGAATAAGTTCTTGAGTGATGATCACAACATTGCTCAAATTGAAGCGGCTGCAAAGATGATTGCTGACTCATTCAAACAAGAAGGCAAAGTGCTTTCTTGTGGTAACGGTGGCTCACACTGTGATGCGATGCACTTCGCGGAAGAGCTAACAGGCCGATACCGTGAAAATCGCCCGGGCTACGCTGGCATTGCGATTTCAGACCCTAGCCACTTATCTTGTGTGAGTAATGATTTTGGCTACGACCACGTATTTTCTCGCTATGTAGAAGCGGTGGGTCGTAAAGGTGATGTGTTGTTCGGTCTGTCGACTTCAGGTAACTCTGCCAATATTCTAAAAGCGATTGAAGCGGCTCAAGCGAAAGGCATGAAGACGATTGCGTTGACGGGTAAAGATGGCGGTAAAATGGCGGGTTGTGCGGATATCGAAATCCGAGTACCACACTTTGGCTACGCAGATCGCATCCAAGAGATTCACATTAAGATCATCCACATTGTGATTCAGCTTGTCGAAAAAGAGATGGAATAATAGTTTTACAGACATTTGGAACCCATGTTTGTGGCTCCATTGGTTTTAATAGGGAGTAGATTAAACCATGTGTGAATTGCTCGGTATGAGCGCGAATGTGCCAACTGATATTTGTTTTAGCTTTACTGGTCTTATGCAGCGTGGAGGCAATACTGGCCCGCATCGTGATGGCTGGGGTATTACCTTCTATGAGGGAAAGGGTTTTCGTACATTTAAAGATCCTAACCCTAGCTGTGAATCAAAGATTGCTGAGTTGGTTCAAAACTACCCAATTAAAAGCCAAGCCGTTGTCAGTCATATCCGTCAAGCGAACCGTGGTGGTGTTAATCTAGAGAATACACACCCTTTTACTCGTGAGCTTTGGGGGCGATACTGGACCTTTGCTCACAATGGTCAATTAACGGATTACGATGATCTGGTGAGTGGGCGTTTTAGACCTGTCGGCGAAACGGACAGTGAGCTCTCTTTTTGTTGGCTACTGAAACAACTAGAAGAACGTTTTCCTGAACCACCTCAAGACATGGAAGGCATGTTTCGTTTCGTGGCTGAGTGTTGTGACAAGCTACGCGAGAAAGGCGTATTTAACATGTTATTGAGTGATGGTGAGTATGTGATGACTTACTGTACTAACCATTTGTACTGGATAACCAGACGCGCACCTTTTGGTAATGCGAGCCTGATTGATGAAGATGTTGAGATAAACTTCCAAGAAGAGACTACGCCAAATGATGTGGTGACGGTGGTAGCAACTCAACCTCTTACGGACAATGAACAGTGGTTTAGAATGAAGCCGGGCGAATACGCACTGTTTCATTTTGGTGAGCTGATTGGCAACAACCATCAAGCGTTAGAAGATGTTGCTTATGCGCCGAAAAAGGTAGCGAGCCAAGCACCGACAGAGCCATTAAGCTAATGCTGTAGATCGTATTGCTTGAACCCGAACAAACGAAGGCCGCTTACTGCACTAACCAGTCAGTAAGCGGCCTTTTTGTTTTTCAGCAATTTGTTGTCTGAGAGTCGTTTGACGAATTACTCTTCTGCGTAACCGTGTTTACCTAATGCTTTACCGTCTAACACAGCCTGTCCATTGACCATTGATAAACGGTCTTCCGCGAACCACTTGCAGACCATAGGGTAAATGCAGTGTTCTTGAGTCAGCACTCGGCTTGCCAACATATCAGCATCATCATCTTCAAATACCGGCACCTTAGCTTGCAAGATCACAGGGCCGCCATCGAGCTCCTCGGTAACAAAGTGGACGCTAGTACCGTGTTCTTTGTCTTGCGCATCAATGGCACGCTGGTGGGTGTGTAGGCCTGGGTATTTCGGCAACAGAGAAGGGTGGATGTTGACCATTTTCCCTGCATAGTGACGAACAAACTCTGAACTCAGGATTCGCATGTAGCCAGCGAGTACGATTAAATCTGGCTGGTAAGCATCGATCTGAACCATCAATTCATGGTCAAACTCTTCACGTGAACCAAAGTCTTTTGGATTCACTGAATGAGCGTCAACACCTGCGGTTTTCGCTCGTTCTAATCCAAAAGCCTCTGCTTTGTTTGAGAAGACAGCTTTAACCGATGCATCAATCATATCGCTATCGCAGGCATCTAAAATAGCCTGTAAGTTACTTCCGCTTCCTGAAACTAACACAACGATGTTTTTCTGAGAGTGACTGGTTTTATTTGAGTGATTGTTTTTCATAGAGTGGGTCATACGATTGATTAACTGAATTGTTTACAATGTACCTACATAAACTAAGGTTTTCTGCGGGCTAAATAGCAAAATGAGGACCATTAGGTCCTCATTGATTAACTAAGTAAGTGAGCGTATCACTTATTTAATTTCAACTTGCTCTTCGCCAGCTTCAGCGTTTGCGATCTCACCGATAACCCAAGCGTTTTCGCCTTCAGCTTTCAGTAGTTCAACAGCAGCGTCTGCTTGATCTTTAGGTAGAGCAACAACTAGGCCTACACCACAGTTGAAAGTGCGGTACATTTCAAATGTTTCCACGTTACCTTTCTCTTGTAGCCAGTTGAAGATAGCAGGCCATTCCCAGCTCTTGCCATCAATGACTGCTTTAGTGCCTTCAGGAAGTACGCGTGGGATATTTTCCCAGAAACCACCACCTGTGATGTGCGAGATAGCATGAATGTCATGCTCAGCAATCATCTTAAGTGCCGATTTGATGTAAATCTTAGTAGGTTCTAGTAGGTGCTCACCGATAGTGCGACCTTCTAGTTCTTCACTCTTATCAGCACCAGAAACTTCTAGAACTTTACGAATTAAAGAGTAACCGTTTGAGTGTGGACCACTTGAACCAACAGCGATAAGTGCGTCGCCTGCTGCTACTTTAGTGCCGTCAATGATGTCCGCTTTTTCTACAACACCAACACAGAAGCCAGCTACATCGTAGTCGTCGCCTTCGTACATGCCTGGCATTTCAGCAGTTTCACCACCGATAAGTGCACAACCAGCTTGAACACAACCTTCAGCGATGCCAGAAACAACGTCTGCTGCTGTGTCTACATCTAGCTTACCTGTTGCGTAGTAGTCTAGGAAGAATAGAGGCTCACCACCTTGAACGATTAGGTCGTTCACACACATTGCCACTAGGTCGATACCAATGGTGTCGTGTTTTTTCAGATCCAAAGCAAGGCGAAGTTTAGTACCAACACCATCAGTACCTGAAACAAGTACTGGCTCTTTGTATTTCGTTGGAAGTTCACATAGGGCGCCAAAGCCACCAATACCGCCCATTACTTCAGGGCGACGAGTGCGTTTAACAGCACCTTTAATACGGTCTACTAGTGCATTACCTGCGTCGATATCAACACCAGCGTCTTTGTAGCTTAGAGAAGAAGTATTACCACTCACGGGATAGTCCTCGAACTTAAGTTGGATGTGAAAACGGCGCTATTCTAACAGGGCTTGAATATGAAGAGCAAACGTTTGCGCGGTTTTTTTTATTAGAATAAAGATTCTGAAATAACCTTAGAGTTCGTGTATAATCTACAGGTTTGTTTAAATATTGCCGGAGTTGGAAATGAAAGTTGTTGAAGTGAAACACCCGCTAGTAAAACATAAAATTGGCCTGATGCGTGAAGGTGAGATTAGCACTAAGCGTTTTCGTGAGCTAGCGACAGAAGTGGGTAGCCTTCTAACATACGAAGCGACATCAGACTTTGAAACTGAACGTGTAACTATTAATGGTTGGGACGGCCCAGTTGAAGTTGACCAAATTAAAGGTAAAAAAGTAACAGTAGTGCCAATCCTACGTGCTGGTCTAGGCATGATGGACGGTGTTCTTGAGCACATCCCAAGCGCACGTATCAGCGTTGTTGGTATCTACCGTGACGAAGAAACGCTTGAGCCAGTTCCATATTTCAACAAGCTTGCATCTAACATCGATGAGCGTATCGCTCTAGTGGTAGACCCAATGCTTGCAACGGGTGGTTCTATGATCGCGACTATCGACTTAATGAAAGAGAAAGGTTGTAAGCACTTCAAGATTCTTGTTCTTGTAGCGGCTCCTGAAGGTATTGCGGCTCTAGAAAAAGCGCACCCAGATGTTGAACTTTACACAGCTGCAATCGATGAGAAGCTAAACGACAAGGGTTACATTGTTCCTGGTCTTGGCGATGCTGGTGATAAGATCTTCGGTACTAAGTAATTCGGTTTCAGCTTAAGTGACTCTAAATCGTTTCTTAACTCGCTGAATTAGCCGTATTAATAAAAAGGGAGAGCATTCAATGCTCTCCCTTTTTTGATCTTGTTGGTTTGTGATTCTTTTGAATCTAGCCTTACCGATGGATTAATCGATTTGAGCTTTGTCTACCACAGTGTTGTCACCTAGCTCTTCTGGAAGTACTAGGTTAAGTAGAATCGCTACGATACCGCACAAGCTTACGCCCTGTAGGCTGAAGTCACCGATACCAAAGGCCATGCCGCCAATACCAAAGACTAAAGTAATGCCCACAATCACAAGGTTACGTGATTTGTGAAGGTCTACGTTGTTCTTGATTAGCGTGTTAAGACCTACGGTTGCGATAGAGCCAAACAGAAGAATCATGATACCGCCCATCACTGGAACCGGAATGGTTTGCAGTAATGCGCCTAGCTTACCAACCAATGCAAGAACGATAGCGGTTACTGCAGCCCAAGTCATGATTACAGGGTTAAATGCTTTGGTAAGCATTACTGCGCCTGTTACTTCACTGTAAGTTGTGTTTGGTGGAGCGCCCAGCATAGAAGCAGCTATTGTTGCCACGCCGTCACCTGTGATTGTGCGGTGCAGGCCAGGTTTCTTAAGGTAGTCTTTACCCGTCACGTTAGAAATCGCCAGCATGTCACCTACATGCTCAACGGCTGGGGCAATCGCGACAAACACCATGAAGAAGATAGCGTTGATGTTGAACTCCGGCATGGTGAAGTTTGGTAGTGCTAACCACGATGCTTGCGCTACTGGAGTGAAGTCTACCGCGCCGTATACCAAGCTGGTGATGTAACCCGCAACAATACCACCGAAGATTGGCAGTAGCTTAAGGAAGCCTTTTGAAAACACACTGATGACAATCGTCACTAACAGTGAAATTGAAGAGATCCACAGGGCAGCGTCTGCATCAACAAGCTGAACCGCACCATCGCCTGTCTTACCTAGCGCCATGTTAACCGCAACAGGCGCAAGGCCTAAACCGATAACCATGATCACAGGGCCAACCACTACAGGTGGAAGCAGTTTATGGATGAAGCCAACGCCACGAACTTTAATTAACGCGCCCATTAGTACATACACAACACCCGCCGCCATCAAGCCGCCCATGGTTGCACCAACACCCCAAGTTTGAATACCAAACATGATAGGCGCGATGAAAGCAAAAGAAGATGCTAAGAAGATTGGCACTGAACGGCGTGTAATAAGTTGGAATAAAAGGGTACCGATACCTGCGCCAAAGAGTGCAACGTTGGGATCGAGTCCAGTCAGTAGCGGCACTAATACAAGCGCACCAAATGCTACAAACAGCATTTGCGCACCTTGCAGAGCATTTTTCATGTTATGTCCTTAAAAATGGTCGTTATATGAAAAGCGAAAAATAAAATTCGCGGGATTCTATCACTTGGCAATCGATTGCTACACCAAATAGATCAAATTTATTTATCTTAGTGATGTTTTATATCCATCTAAGCCCTAGAAATTCAGTTTATAAGTGAGCGATTTATCATGGCCAGGTGATATTTTGTGGTTATTAAACACAGTGGGCGCTATCGACCTTGCCCCTCAATCCATAGTTGCTTATCATCTAGGCACAAGATTTGAATATTAGGATCAGTATGCGCTACATAGCATTGTTGTTGATGGGACTATTAGCCTCTCCGAGTTATGCCTTAACTCAAGTAGATATTTTTAGTGCTGAAGTTGCGATTAACGCTGAAGACAAACAGCCAGAACAAGTGGCAAGAAATACAGGTATGGAGCAGGTATTGATACGTGCGACTGGCCAAACTGATGTCGCTTCGAATGAGACGATTCAAAAGGCGATGCGCAAGAGTTCGCAGTACATGTCTCAAATGAGTTTTGGCGAAAGCAATGACCAATCAACATTGCGTATGCGTTTTAACGGTGCTCAAATCCGTTCTCTGTTGACTCAAGCACAGTTACCTTACTGGCCTGACACGCGTTCAAACATCCTTGTTTGGTTGGTGGAAGAGGACAACTACGACAAGAACATCGTATGGGAACACTCTAACTCACAGTTAGCAGCTAGCTTACAAGCGAACGCAAAAGAGCGTGGCTTGCCTCTAACGCTGCCTGTGGGTGACTTTGACGATATTACGGGTATTGCGACTTCTGATTTGTGGGGTAGCTTTGTTACGCCAATCAGTAAAGCGAGTCAGCGTTATCCTGTTGATGCTGTGTTGGTGATAAAGGCTCAATCTTCAGGCCTACGTTGGGCTCTATACGATCAAAAGCCAAGTCAATTGACGAGTGCACCAACATCGCCTGTAAGTGGTTCACTATCGGGTAACAGCGACACGACTTCTAAGAAGTTAGTTGACCAAATCAGTAACTACTACGCAGGCAAAAGTGCTGTGACGGTAGCGAGTGAGTCATCAGAATCGATTTTAACGCAGTTTATTAGCCTGAATAATGCTCAAGACTTCTTCCAGTTAGAGAACGCACTTAAGCGTCTAAACTCGGTGGCAAGCCTAGATATTCTGAAGATTCAGAACAACGAAGTCACTTTCCGAATTCACTTATTGTCGACTCAACAAGAGTTTGAGCAAGAAGTAGCAAGTATTCGACAAGTCGCGAAGGTTGAAGAATCTTACATTGAGCCTGAAGTGAGCCCTGAATTTGAAACTCAAGACAACACAATGTCTGTAGGTGATGATTCAACAGACGCTGCTGAAGTCGTTGGTGACGAAACTGACTCAGGCGTACAAGTGATTAAGGGCAACGAGGTATCTGAGGATGCTGAGCTAACGAATACGCCTGACGCAACGTTAGAGGATTCTAGTACAGAAGATCTAACCATCACTGCGCCAGTACATGCTAAGCCAAGCTTGGTATACGAGTGGGTTCGCTCATAATTGTCAGCTGACATGACTGATTGAAATGAAAACTTGAAAAAAGCCCTGCAAGAGCAATCTCGCAGGGCTTTTTGTTTGTAAGCGGTCAGTTTAAAAGCATGGGCTCAATATTATTGCTCGAACTTAGCTTTTTCTCTCTTTTCTACTTCAGAAAGACGCTTCAACTTGATGCCTAACTCTTTGGCTCTAAAGCGAGTAAATAAGATATTGCCCGCGAAACCTAGAGTCGTCAGAAGCAGTTCTACAGCCGCTAATAAACGTTCGCCATCGTCTACATACAAGATAGTTAATGCGTGTAGGAAATAGAGCATCAAGACGAAATTTGCCCATGCGTGCGTATAAGGTTTTCCTGCTAAAATGCCCGGTAATGGCAATAACAGCGGGATAGCCCAAGCAATCGCCAGTGTGACATTACTGAGATGAGGGTGCGGTGAAAGCGTCATCTGCCAAGCCACCACCCAGAATAAAAGCGACAAGTTGCCCGCTAAAGCAAGGTAGCGAAATAGCTTGGTTTTGGGAGACATAGCCTTCTCTGGCATATACATCATTGAGAAATTCCCTTCTGATTTATTGCGATGCGCGCTAGGCGTTTACCTAGGTTTTGCGCCAACTCAATCTCTTCTTTGCTAAGTGAAGCGCTCTCTCCAGTACTGCTTGCACCATAAGGCGTACCACCAGTTTGAGTGGTGTGCAGCGCCGGTTCTGAGTAGGGGATGCCCACGACTAACATGCCGTGATGAAGCAGGGGCAACATCATGCTTTGTTGTGTTGTCTCTTGACCACCATGCAATGATGAAGAAGAGGTAAATACACAACCTGGCTTATCGATGAGATCACCATTGATCCACATTGATGTCGTGCTATCCCAAAAGTGCTTCATTGGCCCGGCCATGTTACCAAACCAAACCGGACTGCCTAGCGCCAAACCATCACAAGATCGAAGCTCTTGTAACGAGGCAATAGGATCGGTTGGTTGATAGCGTGAATCAGGCTGCTCTTCTACCGTGTACACGTCGTTCACCGTTCTTAACATGGCTTCACAGTTTGGGATAGACTCAACCCCTCGTGCAATCTGCCTTGCTAGAGCTTGTGTGTTGCCGTGGCGGCTGTAGTAAAGAACAAGAATGTTAATGCTCATATTGGATTACAGAATCTCTAGCACTTGCTCTGGTGGACGACCAATTTTTGCTTTGTTGTTCGCGACAACGACTGGGCGCTCAAACAGTTTTGGATTGGTTGCCATCGCGGCGAAAAGATCTTCATCAGTGACTGAAGCATCACCAAGGTTTGCTTCTTTGTAGTCCGCTTCTTTGGTGCGCATCATGTCGCGAACACTGTCAAAACCAAGCTGAGTGAACAGTACTTTCAGCTGTTCAACTGTTAACGGAGTCTCCAGGTATTTGATGACCTCTGGCTGTACGCCGTTTTCCTGAAGCACTTCTAGAGTTTGACGGCTCTTTGAGCAGCGTGGGTTATGATAAATCACGACAGACATGGTTCTTCCTCATTATTATTTTTGATTTAGTTGTTTAGCTGAAGCCACCAGGGGTGACTTCTTTTTTGTGTAACGTTGAGCTTTCTTTTTATTCTGGTAACGAGCTGTTACCAGTAAACACTCTATTGTAGCGACAAGAAGCGCTCTCGTTGAATCATTAGCTGATCAATTCGAGCGTCGTAGCGTGCTTGTTTTAGGCTTCCTAATTCTGCGATTTGGCTTGCTTGCGTGTAGTACTGAATCGCTTTGTTCCAGTTGGCTTGCAGTGCCAAAATTTCTGCACGAGCAGCCAGTTCTTCGTCGCTATTACCAAGGCTCGTATTTACTTTTGAAAGTAAGTGCCAGCCATTGGTGTCATTCGGGTTATCGTGCGTGTAACGCTGCAATACGCGAACCGCTTCTTGAAGATCTTCATTTTCAATCAGTGCGTTGGCGTAGTTAATGGTCAGAACCGGGTTGTTTGGTTGACGAACCAGTGCCGATTTAAGTTCTTTAATCGCAATCTCAGGCTGCTTCTTCTCGATGTGCAGATCCGAAATAGCATCTAGATAAAACAGGTTGGTTGGATCGCTGTTAATCAGCTTGTTCAGGATGGGCTCTGCTTTGTCTAATTTTTTAGAGTCTAGGTAAACCAGTGCTTGGCCATATTCTAATGACGGAACCAAAGCTTTAGGGGCTTTCTTTAGCTGACGCTCAAACCAATCAAGAGCAGCATCATTATTAATGCCAGCATAGCGCGCAACAATGCGGGCTCTTGCTAGGTGGTAGTCCAGAGAGGGAGCCAGTTTCAGTGGCGGGTAACTACGAGCACGAGCACGTGAATCGGTAATTCGGTCTTCTGGTAATGGGTGAGTCAGTAGCATTGGCGGTGGTGTGCTCGCATAGCGATATTCATCAGCTAAACGGCCAAAGAAACGTGGCATCGCATTCACATCAAACCCAGCTTTTGCTAGCGTGTTGATACCAAAGCGGTCGGCTTCTTTTTCATTACTACGGGTGTAGTTGATTTGGCTTTGCATATTACCCGCAGTCGTTGCCGTTAGGGCTGCAATGCCGGCTTCAGGAGCTGCAATTGCCAGTAATACAGAGGCTGCTAGCGCTGCAATGGTTGCTGGAGAGCGGCGCGCTTGGTCTTCCATACTACGCGCTAAGTGACGTTGGGTTACGTGCGCGATTTCGTGCGCTAATACAGAAGCTAATTCACTTTCAGATTGTGCATGCAGGAATAGACCTGAGTGCAAAGCAACATAACCACCAAAGAAAGCAAAGGCGTTGATGTTGCGGTCACGGATCATAAAGAACTGGAAAGGTGTCTTTACATCATTTGCGTTCGCGACCAGACGATGGCCAAGAGTATCAATATATAGATTTAGAACTGGGTCGTTTACGATAGGCTGGCTACTTCTGATGATGCGCATGTAGGCATCACCATAGATAAGCTCTTGGTCGATAGTGAGTGTGCCGCCAGCAGCGGTACCGATATCTGGTAGCTCCAAACTATTGGTATTCGCCATAGTTGGGGTGCTTAATGTAGCTGCGATGCATAAGCAAGCAATTGAGCGAGCGCGTTTAAACATATTAGTCAGTAATACTCCGTTTCTTCTGACAGTAAGACAAGTGCAATGGAAATTGGTTCTTTATCTGATTTAACCTTTGCCAAGTGCGTGCGCTATCATGAAGGAGGATGAATGAATGATGGCGCGTTTTCAAAAACAGATTACAATACGACCCTTATAATAAGCATCGAGCTCAAGAATGACACCTAATATTCTAGATTTACGCCAAGAGCGCTGTCCAATGGCGCTATTATTAGCCAAGCGTCACAGTGTAAAGTTAGAAGTAGGGCAGTCATTGTCAATTTATGTGTCTGATAACAGTTCGATGAAAGATATTGTTACTTATTTGTCTAAGCAAGCCTATGACGTCATCACTGAGGTTTGCTCTAATTACCATCATCTCCTCGTCACTAAAAAGGAATTGCAGTCAGATGCTTGAAATGGTCAATCGTTGGTATAAACGACGTTTCTCTGATCCCCATGCTGTCAGTTTGGTTGCCATCATTCTCTTCGGCTTTATTACGATCTACTTCTTTGGTCACCTAATTGCACCGCTCTTGGTTGCGATTGTGTTGGCTTATTTGCTTGAGTGGCCTGTTACCCAACTTCAAAGACTCGGTGTTCCAAGAACGCCTTCGGTGATGTTGGTGATCATGATGTTCTTTAGCGTGATGCTACTTGCGATCTTTGGCTTGGTACCAACCATTTGGCAACAAGTGGGCAATCTAATTAATGATATCCCAAGCATGTATGGCAGCTTGCAAAACTTCATTGCGACGATTCCTGAACGCTATCCAGAATTAGCTAACCTGCAGATCGTTGAGTCCATTATGTCTAACGCCAAGAACAAAGCGTTAGGTTTTGGTGAAAGTGTTGTCAAAGGTTCTCTTGCTTCTCTTGTGAGCTTAGCGACCTTAGCGGTTTACTTGATTCTTGTACCACTGCTTATTTTCTTCTTGTTAAAAGACAAAGAAGAGATGATCAGAATGGCGAGCGGTGTACTTCCTCGAAATCGTCGTTTAGCGACCAAAGTATGGGAAGAGATGAACCAGCAAATCTCGAACTATATTCGCGGTAAAGTCTTAGAGATTTTAATCGTTGGTGGTGTCAGCTACGTAACCTTCGCGATTCTGGATCTGCGTTATTCAGTCTTGTTGGCTGTCGCGGTTGGTTTCTCAGTACTGATTCCTTATATCGGCGCGGCGGCTGTGACTGTTCCAGTAGCGATTGTTGGCTTGTTCCAGTGGGGATTAGAGCCTCAGTTTTACTGGTTGCTTCTCGCTTACGGTATTATCCAAGCGCTAGATGGTAACGTGCTCGTTCCGGTTCTTTTCTCTGAAGCGGTGAACCTGCACCCAGTGGCCATTATTGTTGCCGTGTTAGTGTTTGGTGGGCTGTGGGGGTTCTGGGGCGTGTTCTTTGCTATTCCGTTGGCAACGTTAGTTAAGGCAGTTTGGAATGCCTTACCGAGTCACGCATTAGACGATGACCTCGAACATCAAAAGTAATTGATCTTGTTATAGAAAAAGGCCGAACATCCATGATGTTCGGCCTTTTTGCTCTTAGCTTAATAATTAGCTTAATAATT
>NZ_JBFRTN010000158.1:0-8933 GCF_041474095.1 Vibrio sp. 10N.222.54.A3 | reverse complement strand
AAAACACCATCTTAATGTCAAAATGAATCAACATTACAAAATTTGGAGCGATACATCGGGTTCGAACCGATGACCTCAACCTTGGCAAGGTTGCGCTCTACCAACTGAGCTAGTATCGCATTTTCATTCAAATTCTTTCTAGAAGAAAGAGAGAATGGAGGCGCCTCCCGGAGTCGAACCGAGGTCCACGGATTTGCAATCCGCTGCATAGCCACTCTGCCAAGGCGCCTTAGTAACTCCAATCGAATCGCTCATTGCCATCGTCTTGGGTACGGGATGCATTCTACGGATTCAGACGATTGAGTCAATATTATTTTTGTATTTTTAATTCGTTTGAATAGATTTCATACGAAACAGGCCAAATAGCTGACTTTATGTTCAAAACACACTGTGAGCGGGTTATTCAAAGGAGATCTATATCACATTAGATATCCACTATTGATAACTTAACCTTAGGTTAAAGATCAAAAAAGCGAGCCTCAGCTCGCTTCTTCATCAATGATGTTTTTCGTCTAACAAATCGTCTTTGGCAGCCATCAAGTATTGTGCCATTGACCAGTAAGTAAGAACGGTGGCGACATACAGTGCAATGTAACCTACCCACACCATCCAATCGTCATAGCGCCAGATAAGTACCCAAAGGGCGAACATCTGAGAAACCGTTTTGACTTTACCAACCCAAGATACCGCAACACTTGCGCGTTTACCGATTTCAGCCATCCATTCACGAAGCGCTGAAATGATGATCTCACGAGCAATCATGGTCACGGCTGGAATAGTTATCCAAATAGAGTGGTAATGCTCTGTAATCAGGATAAGAGCCGTAGCGACCAACACTTTGTCAGCCACAGGGTCAATGAAGGCACCGAAGCGAGACGTTTGCCCTAACTTACGAGCTAGCATGCCATCTAGCCAATCAGTGAAACCGGCTACCCAAAACACCATCGCAGCAGCGAAAGGAGCCCATTGATAAGGTAGATAGAAAACGACAACGAATACTGGGATCAAAAATAGTCTCAGTAAGGACAAAATGTTAGGTATATTCAAACGCATATTATTGGGCTCTTATTAATTGCGCTTTAATGGTGCGGGATTTTTACTATTGTTTCAATGCTTGATAAATGTTTTCTGCCAAAGAATGACTAATGCCCGGCACTTTGGCTATTTCTTCGACAGTTGCACGCTTAAGTTCTTGTAAGCCACCCATATATTTCAGCAAAGCTTGACGACGTTTAGGTCCTACCCCTTCAATTCCTTCCAAAGCACTGGTTCTGCGCGTTTTACCACGTTTCGCCCTGTGCCCTGCAATCGCATGATTATGGCTCTCATCACGAATGTGCTGGATAAGATGCAGCGCTGGTGCATCGCTAGGTAAATTAAACTCTTCACCTTCAAGGGTTACCAAAGTTTCTAAACCCGGTTTACGCGTCACGCCTTTCGCAATACCCATCATTCTTGGTCTAAACGGCCAATCACCCCAATATTGAGAAATGATCTCATGAGCGCGGTTTAGCTGACCTTTACCACCATCGATAAAGATGATGTCTGGGATCTTGTCGACATCGAGTTGCTTCGAATAACGTCTCTCAAGCGCCTGAGCCATCGCTGCATAATCATCGCCACCTGTAATGCCGGTGATGTTGTAACGACGGTACTCTGGTTTAACCGGGCCTTCTTGATTGAACACCACACACGACGCAATCGTGCTTTCACCCATGGTATGACTGATATCAAAACATTCCATGCGCTTGATAGCATCCATCGACAGCACTTCTTGGAGCTCTTTGAAGCGCTGATTAATCGTCATCTTGTGATTAATCTTGGTGGTAATAGCCGTCAATGCATTGGTATTAGACAATTTAAGGTAACGACCTCGAGTACCTGAAGGGTTGGTATTGAAGTGAATCTTACGACCCGCTACTTCACACAAGGCTTCTTGAATCGGTGTGACATCTTCCATCAAATCGGCATTGAGAATCAAACGGGTTGGGATGGTTCTCGCTTCACTATGCGCAAGATAGTATTGGCTTAAAAAGCTCGAAAAGACCTCTTCTCGCACCGTATTGTTGGGAACTTTAGGGAAATGGCTTCTACTGCCTAAAACCTTGCCTTGGCGAATCATCAAGATATGAATACACGCTACGCCATTCTCTTGAGCAAATCCCAACACGTCCATATCTTCCATTGAATCGTCAGATACGTATTGTTGTTCTTGCACACGTCGAATCGCTTGGATTTGATCACGGAAAGCGGCAGCTTGTTCAAAACGAAGCTCACGGCTTGCCTTGTCCATTTTGTCGATGAGCGTCTCAAGGACTAATTTGTCTTTCCCTTGCAGGAACAGACGAACGTAGTCGATAAGTTCACTGTACTCTTCATCAGAGATGATTGAGCTAACACATGGCGCAGCACAACGACCAATCTGATACATCAAACACGGGCGCGTTCTATTGGCATAAACCGTATCTTCACACTGGCGGGCAGGGAAAATCTTTTGGATTAGGTGTAGCGTCTCACGCACAGCGCCGGAATCAGGGTAAGGACCAAAGTATTCGCCCTTTTTCTTCTTAGCACCACGGTGCATCGACAAACGAGGATGCTTGTGACCGCTAATAAAAATATAAGGGTACGACTTATCATCACGCAAAAGTACGTTGTATTTAGGCAAGTACTGCTTGATGTAGTTGTGCTCAAGAATGAGCGCTTCTGTTTCCGTGTGCGTTACAGTGACATCGATCTTGTCAATATTACTAACTAGAGCGCGTGTTTTTTCACTGTCGACTTTTTTACGGAAATAACTGGAAAGGCGTTTTTTGAGGTTCTTAGCTTTACCGACGTAAATAACGGCAGCCTCGGCGTTATACATTCGATAAACGCCGGGCTGCTCTGTTACTGTCTTGAGGAATGAGACTGAGTCAAACAAGTTGGTCACTATACGATCTCAGTGTTAAAGGGTCTCAGTGTCTAACATTCCATGTCTAATCGCTAAATGCGTCAGCTCTACATCGCCACTGATATCCAGCTTACTGAACAAGCGGTAGCGGTAACTGTTGACTGTTTTAGGACTTAGATTGAGTTGTTCTGAAATATCCGTCACTTTCTGACCTTTGGTAATCATCATCATGATTTGAAGTTCACGTTCAGATAAGTCTGCGAATGGATTTTCAGACGCAGGCGAGAATTGGCTCAAAGCCATCTGCTGCGCAATTTCTGGTGAAATGTATCGTTGGCCACTATTAACCACTCGAATTGCATTTACCATTTCATCCGGACCTGCCCCTTTAGTAAGGTAACCAGCAGCTCCAGCTTGCATCACTTTAGTTGGAAACGGATTTTCCGTATGAACAGTTAAAACGATGATTTTAACATCAGGGTTGAAACGCAAGATCTTCTTGGTTGCTTCTAAGCCACCAATACCAGGCATATTCATATCCATCAAAATAACGTCAGTATTGTTAGTACGACACCATTTTGCAGCATCTTCACCGCTTTCAGCTTCCCCTGCTACGTTCATTCCACGGACGTCTTCAATAATACGTCGTATCCCTGTGCGAACCAGCTCGTGATCATCTACAAGGAAAACATTTATCAAACTTGTATCTCCACACTATTAATTGGCTCTGCAACCACTGTGTCATTTCATCTGTTTGAAACAATTGAACAAAGGAACAGTGGATCGCAGCATTGAGTACATCTTAACTTAATTACTAAAAAAAAGCTCTGTTGAATATGTGCTGAAACACGAACTTTAGCAAGTACTTATTAACAAATAAGCTAACTAAAACAACAAGCTTTTTCTAAAAATCAACCAGTTAAAACAACACCCAATAAAATTACATAAGATAAAGATATTTTCAATACCATTGAATAACCATTCGCGACAATTTCACTTATTTGCTTATAGAGTCCCGTTATTTGCCTCTACTAACTAGAATTTAGTTAGTATTTTTACTGCCTTTTGTGCGCAGAGGGTCGCTAGATGGTAGTATTCGATTCCCCATTTCAATAGGTTACTACATTGGATATTCAGCAAGGCTTTGTACTCACAAGACAAGCAAGAGATTTTTCAGGGCGCACACAAATCGACTTGTGGTTAAGCACCCCTCAAGGCCCTACTCTGCTGACGATTCAAAATGAAAAACCGGTATTTTTTGTCGCTCAATCTGACGTTGAGGCATGTCAGGCAATCGCAGCGAAAGAGTCGATCGATTGCCAATTTAAGCCTCTAGAATTAGCCACATTCGAGCAAACACCTCTCGCCGCGTGTTACACCTCACTGTCGAGAAGCAGCTTTGGTTTAGCGCAAGCCTTTCACAACGAAGAAATCCAAACCTTTGAAAGCGATATTCGACTCGCCGATCGATTCTTGATGGAACGTTTTATCAAGGGAAGTATTGAGTTCACCGGATCTGCTGTGCAAAAAAATCAGCATCGTCGAGTCTCAAACGCAAAATGCCGAGCAGGTGATTACTTACCCAGTCTATCTGTGGTCTCGCTTGATATTGAGTGTTCGGAAAAAGGCGTGCTTTATTCAATTGGCCTAGACAGCCCGATGGACAGCCAAGTAATCATGGTCGGTGAAGCACAACAAGCTGAAACCAATATCCAATGGGTTGCCAACGAGAAAGCGCTACTTGAAGCCATGATAGCTTGGTTCTCTGAATTTGATCCTGACATCATCATTGGCTGGAATGTTATCGACTTCGATTTTAGGCTGCTGCACAAACGTTCAGAATGGAACGAAGTGAAGCTCAACATCGGCAGAGACAACCAACCGAGCTTTTTCCGCAGTTCTGCTCAAAATCAGCAAGGTTTTATCACGATTCCGGGACGCGTTGTCTTGGATGGTATTGATATGCTCAAGACAGCGACCTACCACTTCCGTTCTTGGTCTCTTGAGTCGGTATCGCAAGAGCTGCTTGGGGAAGGCAAAGACATCCATAACGTTCATGACCGTATGGATGAGATAAACCGAATGTTTAAGTTCGATAAACCCTCACTCGCTAAGTACAACCTTCAAGACTGCGTACTGGTAAACAGCATCTTCGAGCACACTCACCTACTCGACTTCGCGATTGAGCGCTCTCGATTAACCGGTGTTGAGCTGGATCGCGTTGGTGGCTCTGTTGCGGCCTTTACTAACTTATATCTGCCTCAAATCCACAGAGCGGGTTATGTCGCACCGAACTTAGAGCCAGAGAATTGGATTGCGAGCCCCGGCGGTTATGTGATGGATTCAATTCCCAATCTTTACGACTCGGTTTTGGTACTCGATTTTAAGAGCCTGTATCCATCGATCATTCGCTCGTTTCTGATTGACCCTATGGGACTAATTGAAGGGTTGAAGCTTGAACTAGGCCCAGCAGAAAACCAAGCCGTTGATGGCTTTCGAGGTGGGCAATTCCACCGCTCTAAACACTTCTTGCCCGAGATGATCGAAAACCTTTGGGCTGCACGTGATGTGGCGAAGAAGAACAACGAGAAAGCGTTCTCTCAGGCGATTAAGATCATCATGAACTCATTCTATGGTGTGTTAGGTTCGTCTGGTTGTCGTTTCTTCGATACCCGGTTAGCGTCTTCAATTACCATGCGTGGACATGAGATCATGAAGCAAACCAAGGTTCTGATCGAAGACAAAGGCTATCAAGTGATTTACGGCGATACCGATTCAACCTTCGTGTCTCTGAACGGCAGTTATGATCAGCAAAAAGCAGACGAGATCGGGAACACACTGGTCGCTTACATCAACGATTGGTGGACGAATCACTTAAAAGAGACCCACAACCTAACCTCAATACTCGAATTGGAATACGAGACTCACTATCGCAAGTTTCTAATGCCGACCATTAGAGGTTCAGAAACCGGTTCGAAGAAACGTTATGCCGGATTAATCACTCAAGGCGATAAAGAAAAGATCATATTTAAAGGGCTTGAGAGTGCACGCACCGATTGGACACCTCTCGCACAGCAATTCCAACAAACCTTGTATGAGATGGTGTTTCACGATCAAGATCCAACCGACTACGTCAGACAGTTTGTTGATGAAACCTCTGCTGGCAAACATGATGATTTATTGGTGTATCAAAAGCGCTTACGCCGCAAATTACATGAATACCAAAAGAACATTCCACCACAAGTTCGAGCAGCTAGAATGGCAGATGAGGTCAATGCAAAACTAGGGCGCCCACTTCAATACCAAAATAAAGGACGTATTGAATACTTAATTACCTTGAATGGCCCAGAGCCTAAAGAGTATTTGAAGAGTGCTATCGATTATCAGCATTATATCGATAAGCAGATTAAGCCGGTGGCTGAAGCGATTTTGCCTTTTATTGGATTAGATTTTGAGAGAGTTAGCGGGCAGCAATTAGGTTTATTCTAAGATTCTTGTCTGAGTTTAATCAGAACAAAAAAAGCAGAGGAGTGTTCAATTCGCTCTGCTTTTTTGTATCTGTAGAGTATGAAGATCTACCCTATTCGAAATTCAGTTTTCTGATACTGCTTAACCAGCCATTCCCCAAACCCATCCAGAATGCCTATCACTGAACGTTTCGGAATCGGTCGACCTGAAAGTAAAATACCCAACCTTTGAATTTCGACTTCTCGATCTGGGTGATACTTCAAGAACTGTTGGCCACATTCAACAGGATCATCGTACCAATATTTATCGCGGTACATCACCAGTGAGTAACTCGCCCGTAGAAGCTTCTTGGCAATAATCACCTGCGCAGCGACTTGTTGTTCTGGCGTTGTCGCTCGTGCGATCTTGTTGCGATACACCGCCAACCAGTTTTCCGCATCCATATTCCAGTGCTTAGCGATTTCCCAACTTGTTTCAAAATCACCATAGCAGTCTGATAAGTCTTCACCATGCACACACACGGCTAAATGCTTGAGCATAAAACCCCAAGTGAAGATATTGTCGAAATCGACTATCTCACTCACTAAGGTAGTTTTTATCGCCACTTGAGTTACCTGCGGGAAGCTCTTTTGGAAACGCCATTTGATGGTGTTCAACAAAGTGGTTCGTTGGTCAGGAAACGGTCGATGGGTCACCACAACCACATCTAGATTGGAGCGACCGAAGACGGCTTGCTTACGAGCCACACTGCCATAAATATAAATACTGTGCAGATTAGATCCTAACCCACCTTTTAGAAAGGTAATCAGATCGTTAACCACAGGTTGAAATTCAGGTTGAAAAGGCTGTGTTGGGTCAATAACGGGTAGCTGCATAGGTCGTTTCGGTAAATAAAATAATGATTTAACTATAACTCTATGATCGCCTAGGTGACTTTATGATTCAAGCTATTCCTATTTATAGCATCTCCGAGATATAATCAGCGGATAGACCCACTAAGGACAAACACAAAATGCCTAGAGCAAGTGAAATTAAAAAAGGTTTTGCTATCACAGTAGAAAGCAAAACAGTGATCGTTAAAGATATCGAAGTAACAACACCAGGCGGCCGTGGCGGCCAAAAGATTTACCGCTTCCGTGGTAACGATGTAGCAACTGGCGTTAAAACTGAAGTTCGCCACAAGGCTGACGAAATTGTTGAAACTATTGACGTAACTAAGCGTGCAGTAATGTTCTCTTACGTTGATGGCAACGAGTACATCTTCATGGACAACGAAGATTACACACAATTCATCTTCAACGGTGAGACTATCGAAGACGAACTACTGTTCATCAACGAAGAAACTCAAGGCATGTACGCGATCCTTATCGACGGCAACGCTGCAACGCTTGAGCTACCAACATCTGTTGAACTAGTTATCGAAGAGACTGATCCTTCAATCAAAGGTGCATCAGCGTCTGCTCGTACTAAGCCTGCTCGTCTTTCTACAGGTCTTACTATTCAAGTACCTGAATACATCGCGACTGGCGACAAAGTAGTAGTAAACACTGCTGAACGTAAATACATGAACCGCGCAAGCTAAGATACTTATTATGACCGAAGCTAACGACCTAATGTCTTATGACGACGCAATTGACACTGCATACGACATCTTCCTAGAGATGGCACCTGACAACCTAGAGCCTGCAGACGTGATTCTTTTCACTGCTCAGTTTGAAGATCGTGGCGCAGCAGAGCTTGTTGAAACTGGCGATGATTGGGTTGAACATGTTGGCTTTGAAGTCAACAAAGAGATCTACGCTGAAGTGCGCATTGGTCTTGTGAATGAAGCTGATGACGTTCTAGACGACGTATTTGCTCGCATGTTAATCAGCCGTGATCCAGAACATAAGTTCTGTCACATGCTGTGGAAACGCGACTAATACCGCTGTTGACGCTCATCTGCATGAGTAAACAAGTATTCATGTAAGCGAGTTAAAAGTTAGCCGAGCCCATTGCTCGGCTATTTTTATCACGCTATTTTCCATCGTGATTCATCACTTTCATCATCAACGTTAGATTCACTGATTATGACCAAAGCAAAAACAGACACACAATCAAAAGGCTATGCCTGCATTGGCCTAGTTAACCCAAAGACGCCAGAAAACGTAGGCTCAGTGATGCGAGCAGCTGGCTGCTACGGCGCCAACTCTGTGTTTTACACTGGCACACGCTACGACCATGCGCGAAAATTCCATACCGATACCAAAGAAAAGCACTTAGCCCTGCCTTTGATTGGTGTTGAAGAGCTGAAAGATATTATTCCAGTAGGCTGCGTGCCGGTTGCTGTTGATCTGATTGAAGGTGCTAAGCCTCTACCTGATTACAAGCACCCACCACGTGCGTTTTACATTTTTGGCCCAGAAGATGGCACGCTAAAGAAAGAAATCACAGATTTCTGTCGTGAGACGATTTACGTTCCGACCAACGGCTGTATGAATCTAGCGGCATCAGTGAATGTTGTGCTTTACGACCGACTGGCGAAAGGCGATAACTTTTCGAATCATAAGTAAAAGATACGAGATACGAGATA
>NZ_JBFRTN010000157.1:0-20005 GCF_041474095.1 Vibrio sp. 10N.222.54.A3 | reverse complement strand
TGTGTATAAGAGACAGCCCTCGGGAGCCTTTTCTTTTTTTGGATGGTAGGGGAGTTAGGCAGTTAAGCCTTTAAGTAGTTAACCCGTTAAAAGCTGAACTACGCTTGTTTGTTTTTCAGGGTAGATTTCAACATTTGGAATAACCACTGATTCAAAGGTGCGTCTTTTTGCGAGCGGCGGCAGCTCATCACATAGCTCACATCTATGGTTCATGTTCGATTGTTAAAGTTACCCCAACAAAAACACAGATACCAAACGAACAAAGAATTAGAAATACAATGAGGTGATGTATGAACAAGTTAATCGCACTTGGATTGATGGCTTTATCTATGAACACGGCTTTCGCGGCTGACGGTACTTATGCGAGTACTCTCGATATGATGAGAAGCGAAGGCAATCAAGTAAAGGCTGAGCGTGTTGAATCTGATCCAGTGCTTGAAGGAAGAAATGACGCCGCTAATGGCGGAATAAAATTCCAAAAGAACGTTGATCAAGACCAAACGATCCAGCTTACAGGTCGTCGTGATTAACGTTAAAGATGTGCTTACCATTGTCATGAGAAATGCTGGGCCCTCGGGTGCAGCATTTTTCGTTATTGGGTTGTGGAGTATTTTATAAACTCTAGCGATCTAGCCTTGGCATGTTGTGTAACGTGTGGCATTTTGTTGTTCTCTAATTTAGATCGCTATTAGGTGTTGGTTAAGCATTACAAACCAGTAAGCGAACGCTCGAAAGGACTAGGAATGACTCAAAAAGAAACGGGAATGATTCGTCATATTCTACTGATTAAGTTTAAAGAAAACGCTGAGGCTTCAGAGGTTCAAAAACTAAAGATGCTGTTTGAAGCGATGCCAAACAAGGTTGAAGGGGTCACTTCAATAGAATGGGGATTAAATGACAGCCCTGAAAACAAGAATCAAGGTTATACCCACTCGGTGTTAATGACGTTCGCCGATGAAGAAGGCCGTCAGAATTACCTTCCGCACCCTGAGCATGATGCGCTGAAAGATGTGTTTCGTCCGCTTTTAGAAGACATCATTGTGTTTGATTACTCCCTGTAATTAGGTTCTGAGTAGGTCTCTTGTGTTTTACTTACCTTCGATAATGAAGAGTTAGGGCCTAGCGATTAAGCCCTAACTCAATAAGAAACGACTTACTCTGTTGGCGAAATAGTGACTGGTGCAAACGATGCGACAGCATTCCCGCCTGCGCCCCAGCGGTAGCGAGGCCAGAAGATAACTGTCTGATTGGGGTAGTACGTCTGTTTGTCGTAGTCCAGATAAGGCATCTCAACGAGGTCTATCTGTGGTTCTAAACGACCTTTATGTCATCTACTGTTTACGCTCATTTTTATTCCGTTAACCTGCCAATAGGCAGTAAAGTTAACGCAAAGCGTGAATAAGAATGGCATTACTTTTAAATAATGCCGTTGTGCCACGGTTAAGCTCTAGTCAATTTGATAGCCACTTCTGATTCCAGTTCACTTAATGGTCGAGGTTTACTGAAGTAATAACCTTGCAGCAGATCTATCCCCAGTCCGTTTAGGCGTTGGTTATGATCAGCAGTTTCCACCCCTTCAGCTACAACACGATAGCCCAAGCTTTTACCCATCATGATCATAGTGTTGACGAAGTCTAAGTTGGTCTGCCCTTGAGTTATGTCAGAGATAAATGAACGGTCGATCTTTACTTCACTTAGTGGAAGTTGCTTTAGTAAAGATAGAGAAGAGAATCCCGTGCCAAAATCGTCAAGAGAGATAGAAATTCCTACATCGTGTAGTTCTTTAAGTGAGTTTATGCATAACTCGTAATCGACAATTGCTGCTGACTCGGTTATCTCAATACAGAATAACGTCAAAGGAAGCTGGTATTGGCGAATAGTTCGAATGATTTCTTGAGCGAAGTGAGGCTGTATCAGCTGTTTTGCACTGATATTAATGGAAATATGGCTCATGGTTTGTAGCCATTCAGATCCTTCAACATCCTTACAAACTCGATGAATGATACATTCACCAAGCTTGCTGATTAGGCCAGCTGATTCAGCAACCTCGATAAACTGGTCAGGAGGGACATCCCCCAATGTTGGAGATTCCCATCTTGCTAGTGCTTCAACAGCAGTAATCTTTTCATCTTGCCCACAATATTGAGGTTGGTAGTGCACCTTTATTTCTTGTTGAGCGATGGCACGACTGAGTTGGTGCTCTATTTCGATTATGTTTTCCGTCTCTTTTGCCATTGACCTTTGAAAGTTGAGATAGCTTTGTCCTCCCAGCTTTTTAGCTTGATACATGGCAATGTCGGCCTGCTTAATTAATTCTTCGGCACTTACGCCATCATAAGGATACATAGCGATGCCTAGGCTTCCTTGGCTGATAATCTCAATATCATCAACGATCAATGGGTTTTGAACGGCATTTAAAATCTGCGTGGCGAGTGCGTTGATGTCTGCTTCGGAACTGACATTACACAAAAACAAGAATTCGTCACCTCCCAAACGTGCGACAAGGTGTTCACTTGATAGCACGTTCTGAATATGTTTGGTCACGTGGCAAAGAAGTGCATCACCGACGTGATGACCAAAAGAGTCGTTGATAATCTTAAAACGGTTAAGATCCATCAACATGACCGCGCGTTTTTGGTTAGGTCGATTCACAATGTGTTGCGCGATGCTTTCCATTATTTTCCGGCGATTAGCGATGCCAGTAAGCGCATCATAATACGCCATGTGTTGAATCTTTTCCGCATCTTCTCGCTCTTGAGTTACATCCGTCATTGAGCCAATGAAGCGCACAGCCTGCCCTTCTGCATTATGAACCGCTGAGCCATTGGCATGAACCCAGATATATCCGCGATGTTGCGTCTTCATCCTGAATTCACATTTGAACGGTACTTCTTCGTTTAAGTGGTTATGAATGGCGGACTCGAGAAGTTCTAAGTCTTCTGAGTGTATATATTGGAACAGATGGTCACATCCTAACTTACGATCAGAAAAGGTATCTTGACAGCCAATCATTTTGGTTAACCGACTGTTCCAGACAAGAGTATTGGTTAGTAAGTCCCAATCCCAGATACCATCGTTTGAGCTGTTAGATACTACTTTGAGCTGTTGCAACAACTGTTGGGAGTTCTTCTGACGATTGTTACTTGTATTGATAAGCTCGTCGCGCTCGATGAACAGTGCGAGCATATCTAAATAATTGTTGAATACCGATTGTGTACCGATATCTTGGTGATCTTGCAATGAATCAACAACAGCGACGAGCTTCCAGTGATCTTCTTGCCCTGAGTTGATAGGAAGAATGGAAGCAACGAAATGATCATAGCGTTCGAAAAATGGGAAATTGCGAATATCGTCTTGAATATCTGTTTGTTGCGGTAGGGTAGTTGGCTGAGTCATGCCTTTTTCTACCCATTTCCTAATAGTGTATTGCTCCGAATTACACTCAGCGAGACAGGCCCAGTCAAGATTGTTTCCGTAAAGGCTTTGAGCATCTCTAATTGAGTCAAAACCTCCTTGTGCTTGTGAATAGAAATTTTCGAATATCTCAGCGGGAGAACGCCCTTGCACATTTAAGAGGATTTGGCGAGTTGAGTTGATATCTTCTTTATGTTCGAGATCTGGGTTTGTGTTACCGCAAGACTGATGAACGATGAGCTTTTGCGGGACACTATTATTGGCATTATTAAAAGGCTTCCCAGAAATACGTTCCAACACGCGGTGAAATACTTGCGTCGCTAGAAGCTCAAGCTGTTGGTCTACTGTTGTTAACTTGGGATTGAATTGTTGACCGACGAAAATATTATCAATGCCTACGATGGCGACATCGTCAGGTACCGAGATATTGCTGTGAGACAGTTGCTCCATCATACCTACAGCATTGTGGTCAGTTGCGCAGATAACCGCAGTGCATTTGGATTTACGCTGTATAAATTCTATTGCGGCTTCTCGTCCCCCAGATAGAGAACAATTCGACACGCGGAAGAAATGGCGTTGGTTGAATGAGCCTTTATGATCAATCACCGTGCGTTGATACGCTTTGAAGCGAGACCTGATATCATTAACAGTGAGATCGCCACAAAAGCCGATTTCTTCGTGTCCTTGACTTTGTAACCATTCATAGAGCTTAGTGACACCATCGCTTTGCACACTATAATACTGCTCAACGGGCAGCGGCGCATAGCTTGCTCCAATAGAAATGACTGGAATGTTTGCGTTTATAGCTTCTTCGATCAACTTTACTGTCGCTGCATGGAGAACGACCACAAGGGCATCGAGATGATTAAAATATATAGGAAGTTTAAAATCTCTTCGCTCACCCGAGCGGATGAAGATCAGATTGACTTTATGGTTTTTCGCAAGCCTTCTAAGGGTTGCATTTAGCTCGCCCATGTAGAAGCCACTGAGCATAGGCAGCACAATGCCAACGGTAGGACGTTTTTTAGATGTAACAATAGTCATGTTATTAGCCGGTCGAAAGTTGTGTTGTGTAGAACTGTTTTCGGGGGAGAATAGGTATCTTTTTATTATTTCTTCCATGCTCTACTAAGCGAGCTTGAAAATAAACTTACGGCAAAAGGAAATGCAAAACCACGCACAATCCGAGTAAGTCTAACTCATATATTTGAGAGGTTACTCAGAAGCGGTCCTCAATTTATGGACATGACTTAAGCGACTGATCTGTTCTGACAGTACCTAGAATAACCGGAACGGATTATGACTAGAAACGCAGAAACCACTCTCCTGAATTTAATTGCAACAATAAATGACATACAAACGTAGAGGTAGCGCACAAAATCGAAAAAGGGGATATCGCGATTACGTAATCATTGATCTAGCCGATAGTGAGATAGTGATAAGAGGTCGATAATTCGTTGTCGGATCTAAATTAGAACTGTAAATCTAATTTCTAAGTAGTTGTTATCTCAGGAAGAGTTTTTGTGCTATGCGCCCCTATATTAAATACATTATCCCTATTTTAATTCCTTTCATTATCCTCGTCATGCCGCTATCAGCGTTTCCATTTGAAGGCCTTACGATTATTCAACAACGCGTTATCGCGATCTTTTTATTAGCGGCATTGTGCTGGGTGTTCGAGCCCATCCCGATCTACGCGACGTCTGTTGTTATTATCGTTCTGCAATTATTGATGTTGTCGGATAAAGGGCTGATCTTTTTAAGGTTTGAGCATGGGGAAGAACATTTTGGTGAGCTGTTAAAATACAGCGATATCATGGCGACATTCGCTAGCCCAATCATCATGCTGTTTTTGGGTGGTTTCTTCTTAGCAATGGCCGCCACTAAATATCGATTAGACGTAAACTTAGCTCGCGTGTTGTTGAAGCCATTTGGACAAGACCCAAAGTTTGTGATGCTCGGCTTAATGTTGATCACTGGTATCTTTTCGATGTTTATGTCTAACACGGCAACAACGGCAATGATGCTCTCTATTTTAACGCCGGTACTGGCTGTGTTTGGTCCGAAAGACCCCGGTCGTGTAGCGTTTGCGCTTTGTATCCCGGTTGCCGCTAACATCGGTGGCATTGGTACTCCGATCGGTACCCCTCCGAACGCTATCGCACTTAAATATTTAGTTGGCGATAACCTCATTACGTTCGGTGAATGGATGGCATTTGGTGTGCCGTTTGTTGTGATTATGATGGCGTTAGCGTGGTTTTTAATAGGCTTTATGTACAAAGCTGACCAAAAGAAAATCGAGCTAAGCATCAAAGGTAAATTCCTTAAAACGCCTAAAGCCATTGCGGTGTACGTCACTTTTGCGCTGACCATCATTCTTTGGTTAATGGGTTCAAGCCATGGCATGAACTCTTACACCGTCGCTCTGATTCCTGTCGCTGTGTTCTCACTCACAGGGATCATCAATAAAGAAGACCTGAAGAAAATTTCTTGGGACGTATTGTGGCTTGTATCAGGTGGTATTGCGCTTGGTTTAGCGCTCGATAAAACTGGCTTAGCAAAGCTCGTGGTACACAGTATTCCGTTTGATACCTACTCACCCTATGTGGTGTTGTTCGGAGCGGCGTTCTTGTGTTTGGTAATGGCAAACTTTATGTCTCATACCGCAACGGCTAACTTGTTAATGCCAATTATGGCTGCGTTAGGTTCGTCTATGGCTTCACTCACGCCACTAGGCGGTGAATTAACGTTAATTCTAGTTGTGACTTTTGCCGCTTCATTAGGTATGTCGCTGCCAATCAGTACACCACCGAATGCGTTGGCTCATGCCACTGGTCATGTGCAAAGTAATCAAATGGCCAGAATCGGTATTATTTTGGGTGTGGTTGGTGTGCTATTGAGTTTTGTTATGGTGTGGCTGCTACATTCAATTGGTCATATAGGGTAACGATACGTGTATCAACAAAAGTTAGAAGCACTTATCGAGCGCTATTTTAACCAAACAGAACGTCGGGTGACGTGCCGCGCCGGTAACACCATTATTGAACAATCAGCGTTAAACACTCGTTTATATTATGTGTTGAGTGGGGAACTGGAAGGGTTTTATTCCGAAGATAATACACCGCAAGTGCGAGTGTTTAGCGCGGGTAGTGGGGCTTTTATAGGCGTTCATAGCTTCTTTTCAGGTAATTGGACAGCATCTTCAACGGTTGTTGCTAAAACCGATGTTGAGTTAGCGTGGATCGATAAAGACACGCCAGCAGAAGATGAACGTAAATTTGGTCCTCTTACCGCACAGTTCACACCTGTGATTGTCAATGAGTTGTCGCGTCGTCAACGCCGCGCAACACAAGAAGCGATAGCGAAACAAAAAGCGCTAGAAAAGTTACATACTGCTGAGCAAATGACGACCTTGGGTCAATTGGCTGCAGGGATTGCCCATGAGCTTAACAACGCTATTGGTGTAGTAAATAGTAAATCTGGCCGACTTGAAACGGTCATCATGGATCTACTTGAAGAAGTGCATCCAGAAGCCAGTCAATTTTTCGATTTTGGGTTAATGCATGGCCAGAAAACGTCGTCGTTAGAAGCACGAACACGTGGGCGACAATTTGAAAGAAAATATGGTTTAGACAAAAACATTGCTCGCTCTCTTGCGAAGGCGATTCCAATTGACGCTTTATCTGCAACAGACGTTATTTCAAAACATTGGCTGAAAAAACCAGAAGAAGCGATTCGTTTTTGGCAGATGGGCTGTGATTTACATGATTTACGTTTGGCATCTAGACACACCGTCGGCATCGTGAAATCGGTTAAACAACTTGGCAGAACTGATATTGACACCGAAGAAGCGGTTGATATTAACGACTCCATTAACCATGCCTTATCGTTGTTACAAAGTGAGTTACGTAGAGTGTCTGTGCGATTGAGCCCTGCGGATTTACCGTCTTTTAAAGGCTCGAAAACAGAGCTCGTTCAGATTTGGGTCAACATTGTAAAGAATGCTTGTGATGCAATGTCGAATTCAGACGATGCCGCAATAGAGATTCAAACCAGATTAAGTAAGAAAAGAATATTAGTTACGATCGCGAATAACGGCCCTGAGATAGACGAGGCGACTCGTAGAAAGGTATTTCAGCCCAACTTCACCACTAAAAAAGGTGGTTTATCGTTTGGATTGGGCTTGGGTTTATCAGTAGTTAAGCGGATTGTGGCAGGTTATGGCGGAAGTATTATTGTGAAAAGTGATGCTTCTAAAACGGTATTTAGAATCAAGTTACCAATAGAGGGTGAACATGGAGAAGCTTAATTTAATCTGTGTCGATGACCAGAGAGAAGTACTGAGCGCAGTGATACAAGATCTAGAGCCGCTGGCGAGTTGGCTGAATATTGAAGATTGTGAATCAGCGCAAGAAGTGCTTGATCTCATTGATGAACTTGACGCAGAAGGCGAACACATTACCGTCATCGTGTCTGATCATGTGATGCCAGGGAAAACGGGTGTGGAGTTACTCACTGAAGTGTTCCATGACAGTCGCTTTCCGAATACAAAGAAAATTCTTCTTACGGGGCAGGCCACTCATACTGATACCATCAATGCGATTAATGCAGCAGGCATCGACCGTTACTTTGAAAAGCCTTGGCAAGCAAGCACATTAGTTGAGTGCATTCGTACTCTTGTCACTGAGTACATATTTGATCAAGGGCTTGATTACACGGACTATCAGAATGAGCTCGACCAGCAGGTTGTGTTGAGACGCTTACGCTAGTCTTTTATGTTAGCGACTTACGCTAGTCACTTATGTCAGTCGCTTGAAATTATATGCACCGAAGGACGCTTTCTGAAGGATTTTGTTTTTGAAAGAAGTAATCTTTCGGTGCCTATATTACCTATCTCTTTTAGTCGTTCAGGTTTAGTACTCAGTTATCAACACACTGGGTGCTGGCTTAAATTTAAAACTTATACGCTACGCCAACACATGCATTGTGTTTTCTTCACGCACGATTCCCTGAACATGCAGCAGAACTAAAATGTGTCACAGAGTATCATTGTCGTTTGTTAGAAAAGTAAGTCAAAAGTATTCAAAAGTGATTCCGAATGCGTGGTATGTGGAGTTCGAAGTCAGATCGGTACATACAACGTAAAGGACTAGGCTTTTCACGGCTTGCTGCGTAATAATGCATTCGCCCACAAGTGGTGGTTTATAGTCGGTAGGATTTTAAAATGAGTGAGATTGCTCGCTTTATATCTGGTGAAGTGCCAGATAAATTGGGTCGAAATATAGAACAGTTATTGGCTTACAATCATTTTTGGTTGGAGCATGACCATAAGTATATTCAAGTATTTTTCCCAATAGATGAGGGGACTAAGTTTAATCAACATGCACCGTTGGTTACTCAAGAAGATAGGGCGCTTTTTTCTAATTCTGAAGAGCTTCGCACCGCTCATCTACAAGTACTTGACCTGATGCTTGAGTTTTGGGGCATGCAGCGCAACGGGAATGAAATATCTTCATCGTTGCCACTTAGCCCGGCGAATCACGTATGGCTAAAGAATCATGACCATAACCAGTTAAGGCTAACGCGAGCCATTCGCAGTTTATACTTGTTAGGTAATGAAGAGGTCGCAACTCGGTTATGTGACTATCTAGTATCAGCGGCGAGCGAGACAGGCTCGGTGTCGGAGAAAACCGTTCAGTATTGGCGCAATGCCCTAGAAGGTTAGGCTTTTCTGTGCAGATCTTTCGGCTCTGCACATCATTGATTCTCAATGCGCGGCATTTTTGTACGATGCCGCTTTCTCTATATTCAACATTTGAATGCAATTTGTGGAATATATCAAAATTAATTAAGTTGATGGTGAGTTATTACTTTTCATTATGTTAGGGTTCTTTTCTTAAGGTCAGCTGATTAGGGAAGAGGCTCATGAAAAAGGGATTTGTGATAGCGATATCAATCGGCTTTGTTGTCTTCTTCCTTGTTGGTCGTGAGCTTCAGTGGTTCGGGTCCAGTAATTCCGAGTCGTTTCCTAAACTTCCTGATAGTCCCCAATTTGTTCCTTCTACCGATTTCGACGGTGAGTGGCTAGGCCGTTGTATTAACACCACTGGCAATAATATGTGTGAACGCACAACCATCACCGGAACTATTCGTGAGGGTAAGGCTACTCTAAGGCTTACCTACAACGGAACACCGTTAGAGGGCTGGGTGACGGAAAGCGGCGACTTACGTTTATATGCTAAACATCGCCAATGGGGTTATCGTTTTTCCGCACATGGCAGTGGCAGTAGATTTGACGGCCGATGGCACTTAACCAATGGACCGTGCCAAGGAACTTGGTTTCTAGAAAAGGTCGATGGCAAGTAGGGCTGTTACTACAAGACGCTGTTTAAAATTGACCAGCATAAGGTTCTTTTAGGAGAGATAAGTGATCAGATTAATCGCCGTGTTCATTGTGGCTTTCGGGCTAGGCGCATATGCGAGCTTACATGTTTTGACAGACTATGTTGTGAGCATTAAAGACAGTCATAAAGCTGCGGTGCGGCAAGGTTTTGAAACCTATAAATATGCCAATACAAAAGACCTTGCCCCATTAATTAAAACATCGAACTTGTTAGCTCGTTATAGTGCTTGTGAATTAGAGGGAGATGAAGGCGATGCGATTGCATTAGCCCTGTCTATTAACGCTATTTCCTTTGGGATGTTATCGAAGCAAGCTTCTGACCTCGATCAAGACACCTTTAGGACTGGTTTGATGATGTACGGAAAACTCAAAGACAACGAAAAAGCGTCTGGTCAGTTAACTGAAATACTTACTGCGTACTGTAAAGATAGTCTTCGCTATCTATACGACTGTGAAAAACTTTCTAATTTGTTAGGCGAAGAATGGGATACACAATGGAAGGAAGTGAAACCAGTATGTACCTAAAAATGATTCAACATATACGGCATTTTGCTATGCCGTATTCAGATGTGATTTGAAAACAAAGGACACAATATGGAAGTAAGGTTGGTCAAAGGTTCAGAGCCTAAGTTCGCTGAATCGATCACCAAAACGAATATGGCGAGTTACTATCAAGCTCGTGGAATCGCTTGGGGTCATAGCCAGTTTTTACGCAGCTGGGATGAGCTGGATAACTATGAAATTTATGTGGGGGATCGCCGTATTGGTGTTGTTCGCTTCAGTTACGCTAGTGGTACAACGTTTCTTAGGGACTTGCAGATATTAGCTGACTGTCAGGTCAAGGTTTTGGCTCTAAGTGTCTCGATTTGGCTATTGAACATGCGAACAATCAAGCATCGGCTCAGTTAGTGTTGCGCGTGTTCAGTGAGAACCCCGCCATTAAGCTTTATCAATCAAAAGGTTTTACTCAGTTGTCTGAAGTGAAAGGGCTCGTTGAAATGGAGCTGCCTTTAGGGTCATCATTGAGAGAGTGTCATGGATAACCGTATCCAACTAAATTTTGTTAAATACTTATTTTCAGAGTTGCTGTTTATTGTTATTGCACTAGGTCTTGTCTATTGGATATCAGACGGTGATCGTTCATCGCTGCTAACCATAGGGCTGATAATTTGTGTTCCTCCATTAATAAAAATTCTAATGTTGTGGTGGAAGCTTCGCGATAGCTCGTTTGAAATCACGAACGGTCATGTACGTTTAAATGGCGTTGCTTGTGATGTGACTTTACAGCGTAGCTTTCTTCCGTTTGAAATTGGCTCATTCATCAAGCTTTCATACACGAAAGGTGCAATGCAGAAACACAATATTTACCTTTCTAAAGGCGCAATGAGCAAAGAAGAATGGAGCCGTATGTTAGCGTGTCGAACTAGGTCGCCATAAAGAGGCAACGTCTCTGTTGCTTGAATTGTTGGTTTCTACGACCAATAGCGAGCCGATCAAAGAGTACCAACGAGCGATCTCTTTGTATGCTCAAGACTTGGATAAAACTTGGTAAGCGAGAGCTGTGATTAACACGCTTCACTTAATACGAGAAAAGCCTAAGCATCATTCGATACTTAGGCTTCAAGATTTAGCTTTTCTATTCAGATCAGCCGTTACGCTGAAAGCTCTTTACGAACGATCTCTGCGCCAGCGCTGAGTGCATTCAGCTTAGCTGAGGCAATGTCGCGAGGTAGGGGAGCCATACCGCAGTTGGTGCAAGGGTAGAGCTTGTCTGCATCAACATACTTAAGTGTTTCTCTTAGAGTGCTGGCCACTTCTTCCGGTGTTTCAATAGAATCTGTAGCAACATCAATAGCGCCAACCATCACTTTCTTACCTCGTACAAGTTCAAGTAGCTCAAGAGGTACATGAGAGTTGTGACACTCTAAAGAGATAATATCGATATTCGATTGCTGCAGCTTAGGAAATACTTCTTCGTATTGGCGCCACTCGGTGCCTAATGTCTTTTTCCAATCCGTATTCGCTTTGATGCCGTAGCCATAGCAAATATGTACTGCGGTTTCACACTTAAGCCCTTCAATGGCTCTTTCCAAACAAGCGATGCCCCAATCGTTCACTTCATCAAAAAATACGTTAAACGCAGGTTCATCGAACTGAATAATATCAACGCCTGCGGCTTCAAGTTCTTTGGCTTCTTCGTTGAGGATCTTCGCAAATTCCCACGCCAGTTTTTCACGGCTTTGGTAATGCGCATCGTAAAGTGTATCAATCATGGTCATAGGCCCCGGCAGAGCCCATTTGATCGGTTGGTCGGTTTGCTGACGTAAGAATTTCGCATCTTCAACAAACACGGATTTCTGACGAGAAACTGGGCCTACAACCGTCGGTACACTCGCATCGTAGCGGTCGCGGATTTTAACGGTTTCACGCTTTTCAAAATCAACGCCATTCAGATGTTCAATGAAGGTCGTTACAAAGTGCTGACGTGTTTGTTCGCCGTCACTCACAATATCAATGCCTGCTTGCTGTTGCTCGTGCAGAGAGACACGCAGCGCATCTTGTTTGCCGTCTGTGAGTTCATCGCCTTGAAGTTTCCATGGCGACCAAAGCGTCTCTGGTTGTGCAAGCCAAGACGGTTTCGGCAAGCTGCCCGCTGTTGAAGTCGGTAATAGTGTTTTCATAATAATATTGCCTATCCTTGGGTGGTTTGAGAGCGCAATAGACGATTAAAGTGCGTAATTTGCCGACCAGTTCTCTAGAACTGATTGGTATGGCTTAATGAACTTCTCTTCTGCGAATTTACCTTGTTCAACAGCTAGCTGGCTTCGTTCTTCACGGTCGTACACGATTTGAGTCAGCGAGTGATCCAAGTTTTTCAAGTTTGGTTGGTAACAGTTACCCGCAACCGCGTTCGCGTTGTAAATCTCAGGTCGGTAGATTTTCTGGAACGTACCCATGGTACTGATGGTGCTGATAAGCTCTAGGTTAGAGTAATCGTTCAGCAGATCACCAAAGAAATAGAAGGCCAAAGGTGCAACACTGTTAGGCGGCATGAAATAACGAACCTGTAAGCCCATCTTTTTGAAATATTGTTCAGTTAAAGAAGACTCATTCGGTTGGTATTCAAAACCTAATACTGGGTGTTGGTTTTCAGTGCGGTAATAGGTTTTATTATCTGACACGCTTAAGCAAATAACAGGTCGTTTATTAAAGTTCTTTTTGTAAGCGTCAGAGTTAACGAAATATTTAAAAAGCTTACCGTGTAAGTCACCAAAATCTTCTGGAATGCTGAATTTATCTTGGCCTTTATTATGATCCAATAGACGTACGCTAAAGTCATAATCTCGAACATAAGAAGAGAAGTTATTTCCGATAATGCCTTCAATACGCTCGTTAGTTTTACGGTCTACAATATTGGTTTTCAGCACTTCAATTGAAGGGAATGCTTCGCCGTTGCTTTCAATATCCATATCAACAGAAATGATTTCAAGCTCAACAGAGTAGCGGTCGCCCTTAGGGTTATCCCAGTGCGCTAACGCGTTGAAACTGTTATCGATCATTTGTAGTGCATTGCGTAAGTTCGCTTGACGGCTGTCACCGCGAGCCAGGTTAGCAAAGTTGGTAGTGATACGCGTGCTGTCTGCAGGCTGGTAGTTTTCGTCGAGGCTAATGCTCTTAATCGTAAAATTAAATTCTTTATTCATGCTGATTTGGTATCCCAATTTTTTTTCTGATTCTCTCGGTCTTTAGTATTAAAACGGCTTTTATTTTTTGCTTGTGACCGGATTAAGAATCGAAGGCTATGCTGTCTGAAATTAATGCTTAGTAGAATTAATGTCGTATAAAGTTAATCGCTTAAGGTTTTTATACGTTGATAGGTTGACCATTAACAATGGTATTACTTCACATTCAACATGAGTAATATTCATGATCTATTCTGTTTGAATATTTAAGCCGGTGTCAGTTATATTAATTAGCTTGATGGAAATATAACCATATTAATAGTGTGTTATTTAAGCCCGATTAATTTAATTAAGAGATGGATGAAATGAGTGAATTGCTGTTGTTGATTTTATACTGTGCATTATTAGGCAGTGGTGTTGGTTTTCTTGCCGGGCTTTTGGGGATTGGCGGAGGGCTGATCATTGTTCCGGTGCTAAGCAGCATTTTACTTCACTTAGAGATTCTACCTGCGGATCAAGTGGTTGTTGCGGCCATCGCTACTTCGTTGGCATCGATACTGTTCACCTCAACTTCTTCTGCACTTGCTCACCACAAGAATGGCAACGTGCCTTGGGATCTGGCGCCTTGGATCATGCTCGGTGTTGCTCTGGGTGCACTGGTTAGTGGCTTTATGGCAGCTCTGTTACCGGAAAAAATCGTTCGTATTGTGTTCGCCGTGAGTGTGGTTCTTATTGCGATCAAGATGTTCTTAAGCAGTAAAAATGATGCACCTAAGGAACGAAAACTGCCAAACAAGGGCGTGCTAACGGTGCTGACAACCATTACGGGTGGCTTGTCTGCCATGATAGGCATTGGTGGCGGTGCATTGCTGGTTCCGCTATTAACGTTCTTCTCTGTCGATATGAAAAAGGCCATAGGTTGTGCCTCTGCATGTGGCATTGTCATCGCGCTATTTGGCTCGATAGGTTACATCAGTTCAGGCAGCAGTCACTTTGCTCTATCAGACGGTTTTGCTGGCTTTGTTTATCTGCCTGCGCTGTTGGGTATTGTGTGCACGTCTTGGTTTACGGCTCCTTTAGGCGCAAAAGCGACCAACCATTTACCGGTTCCGACGATTAAGAAAATCTTCTCAGTACTGTTAGTGGTTATTGCTGCAAGCATGGTTGCTCGTTAATTGAAGATCGTTCAAGTGTGAATATATAGAACAAAAACGAATAAATTGATCAACCACCAATAATTAGAAAAGGGCAGTTTCATAACTGCTCTTTTTTTGTTTATCGGTCTATGCTTATACAGCTATGTACATGAGTATATTGATAAAACCGTTTAGTTATGAACAATTCACTGCTATAGCTAAATGTATCTTGTTTGATTCAACGGAATGCTATCAATGAGTGGTTTATGGATCCTTTAACGCAGGGCGTGTTAGGCGCTTCTTTGTCACAATCGGCCAGCAAAAAACAACATTTGGTTGTTGCTGGGGTATTAGGGCTGCTCTCCGGGTTGGCTCCAGATTTAGATGCACTGATTCAGTCTCAAAGTGACCCTTTGTTGGCTTTGGAATTTCATCGACAATTTACCCACTCACTTTTTTTCATCCCCATTGGCAGTTTGATCTGCGCTTTGGTTCTGCATCACCTGATTGCAAAAAAACGTGGGCTTTCTTTCAAACAAAGTTGGCTGTTTTGTGCTCTGGGCTATGGTACTCATGCACTGTTAGACGCTTGTACCACCTATGGCACGCAGTTACTTTGGCCTTTCACCAACGCGCGTTTTTCTTGGAATACCATATCAATCATCGATCCTGTTTATACGCTTCCCATTCTAGTGTTGCTTGTGTTTGCGACGTTAAAACGAGCGCCTTGGCTAGCGCGTGTTGCGTTTACTTGGGCGCTAATTTATCCAACATTAGGGATGATTCAGCGAGACAGGGCAGAGGCGATTGGGTGGCAATTAGCGCAAGAAAGGCAACACACACCGATTCGATTAGAGGCAAAACCAAGCTTTGCGAATATCTTGGTTTGGAAAGTGGTGTACGAAACAGAGGCTCATTACCATGTAGACGCAGTGCGGGTTGGCACATCGGTAAGCACGTATCCCGGAGAGTCGATTGCGAAGCTGAATGTTAGCAGGGATTTACCTTGGCTTGACCCGGACTCTCAACAAGCCAAAGACATAGAACGTTTCCGCTGGTTTTCAAATGGTTATATCGCTCAGGACCCAACAGACGAGCTGCGTATTATCGATGTCCGATATTCAATTGTACCAAATCAAATGAAAGCACTATGGAGCATCAAGCTATCAAAAGCAGTTGATGCAAACGCGCATGTAAAATACGAAACTCATAGAGACAACACGCCAGAATCGAGACAGACCTTTTTCGATATGCTCACTGGTGATAAATGAGCTAGTTTTAAACTGATCTGCACCGTCAATACTGGATGCTACGTTAAGCGACTTTCCATACGTTTAGTTATCTCTGAATTGTTAATTTAGGGGAATTAATTTAGGGGAAGCTATAGCTCATTTATGCCCCGAAACGTGTTTAGGTACCAGTAACATTCATGAGAATAATTTGGGAAACAAGCTGTTGTCCAAATGTGAGCTACTACTTTTTGCCACTCAATTCTCGGGTGCACAATTCGACTAAAATTCAGCAGTTATAAATGGCGGGGTGATTGTAGAACCTGCAAATTATTGGGGTGAATGCATTTTACCTTGCTAATTGTATTCTTTTTCAGCGTAGTTTCTAATTTTTGTCATAATATTAGAAATAACATCATGCTGCTCTAGTGAGGGTGAGAAGAATATACCAATGTGGTAATCAAGGCTATTCACTAATTCGAATACATCTAACTCCACGATTGAATCTTTCGAATAGTGTTTTTCTACATGTTCAGTTGGTAAAACAGCCCACCCATCCTTCTCTAGTAACTCAATTAAAACGTCCTTAGTACTGACTAACTGATATTGAGGAGAGATATTTGACCCTTGAATCGAGGCATTGAAGTAGTGCTCGTAGATAAATTGTTTCTCCAGTTTCAAATCAGAAATTTTTACCATCCTATTTGCAAGGTGACTTTTTGCTCCGGCATAGACTTTGTGTTGTATTCGGCCAAGATTTATATAATTAACTTCATTTTCTGGTTGAACTAACATCTTGATTGTCATTAATGCTAGATGAGCTTGACCACTAATCAGCTCGTCAATGGTTTCTTTTCGGCCTCGATGCAACCAGTTTAATTGGATGTTTGGGAAGTCTTTGCTTATGGCTGAGTTGATATGATGAATCAATGATATAGGAATGGTGGTGTCATGGTTAATATTGATGATGAGTAAGTCATTGTTAAAGGAGTTAAGGGCTGTAAGTTCAAACTCTTCTATTTGCCTTACAATTATTTTTGCCCTTGGGTATAGTTTTTTTGCGGCTAAAGTCGGTAGAGTTGAGCGGCCTTTCATTTCAAATAAAGGCAACCTCATGTTGTCTTCCATAACTGAGATATGTTCACGGACAGTTGTTCTGTCTCGATTTAAAAATCTAGCCCCTGCACTAAACGAGCCTTTATCGAAAACTGCACAAAAACTAACTATTTGATCTTTCGTGAACATATGTAGTCCCATTTAAATAATCTATACACAGGGGGGGATTCCCCCTCAAGTGCGTCTTTTTACTATAGCACTCTCGTAATAAGCTTTATATCGAAAATCATAAACTTTTATGCGAGGTCAACTATGTCAAAATTTAAAGCAGGACTACCGATTGCTATCCTAAGTAGTGCGGTAATTGTATTCTCTTCCCAAGCTAGTTCCGACTTGGGTTTCAAAATGACGCCTAAGGTAACGTATGGGTTTGGTAATGTCACAACCGATGAGATAGTTCATTCAAGAGAGTTGTGGATGAACGTATTTGAGCCTACAGACAAGAGTCATATTAAAGAGACAGCTATTGTGATGACATTTGGCGGTGCGTTTCATCAAGGTTCGCCCGATTTAAGCTTCAATGTTGGCGGTGCGCAAGATACTTCTATGAATGACTATTGCCAAAGGTTTGCAAAACAAGGGTATGTTTGTTTTGCAATAGATTATCGATTAGCTCCCGAAAATCCATTACCGACAGGCATTGGTTACACGGCTGAAGATTTGGACCTTGAAAGTATTAGTTCAATGTCTCAGCAAATTAACCTAGTTAGACACCAATTAGGATATGACCAGCTAGACTTCAATAACCCTTCTGAGAAATCGATCATTGATAAAGCGATTTTATCTGCTGCTGAAGACTTACGTAATGCGGTTGGTTATATCAAAGAAAACTCGAATGAATATGGATTCAATTCATCAAAGGTAGTATTGGGAGGATTCTCTGCTGGCGCTGTAACTAGCTTGAATGTTGCTCATGGAATGAAGTTACCTGTTGCTGGTACGTTCATGCTTTCTGGTGGTCCTGCTGGCTTTGACATCATAAAGAACACTACCAATTTTGAAGCATCTAGCCCTGTATTACTCTTTCAAGGGCAGAATGATTTGCATGCTGCATTCTCGATCAATCCACCTCTGCTTGAACACTATAAACAAGAACAAATTGAAAACACGTTTGCTTGGGTACCAGGGTTTGGACATTTCTATCCTGCGGAGGCTGTTAGCTTATCTGGTGACGGAATGAGAATGTCAGTAGAGCAACGCATTATGAACTTCGTAAGTAACATTGACCAAAGAAGTAACTAGAACTTTCCCATTGATAGATTAAAAAAGCAGGCAGGATGCAAGCTGTGGGAGTAGCTTCCCATAATCTTAGAGGTATGCAATATCAAAATTCATCAAACAACGTTGACATATGAACAGATCCCTAGCGTCTATGCCTTGTTAGAATCTGAAATATTTATGTGGGTCGTAACCACTGCTACTGTTTTACTATTTGTTTGGATCGCAGCGAAGTTATGGCATATCCATTCAATCCCTAAGAAGTTAGCTAAAGAAAAGAACCTGTCACAAGCTAAGTTTGTAATTTGGTTATGTCTTTTGGGGTTGATCTGGAAGCCATTATGGGTTGTTGCCGTATTAACGATAGTCATTGATTGGGATAAATTTCAACTTTGGATAAAGGAGGCTAGGTCATGAAAGAGATTATGGTTCCTTACCTTTTGTTAGTGTGGTTACTGTTTAAATTTAAGATACTAAAACGAACACCGAAAAATTATTTTTGGACCACGTTTGTAGGGGTTGTATTACTACTGATTTTATTTGTATCTCACCGCTTCTATTCTCCTGCCGATTTGACTAACTCAACAACAGTCAAAGCGCCACATGCGATTGTTGCGCCTCCGTTCGGTCAGCAGATAGATACTATCTATGTTGAGCACAATCAGGTGGTAGAAAAGGGAGAGATTCTTTATACCCAAAGAGACGACAAATTAACCTCGATTAAAACAGGGTTGAATGCGAGTAAATTAGAGTTAGCTCGTTCGATAGAAGCGCAAGAAATCAAGCTTGCACAGGCTATGAGAGACCATAAGAGAAATTTGGGGTTGGAACATCATGCGACAGCAAGGGATGTGGAATTATCTTCGGATATGATAGCTACAACTAAAGCCGATATAAACGTGCTTTACGCAAAGCATGAAGGATTAGAAGCGAAGTTAGGGGATGTCGAATTTGAATTGGATAGGTTGACGGTACGAGCACCATTTAAAGGCATGGTTACTCATGTCTACATTGCTAATGGTTCTCGTGTTGGCGGTTTGCATTTATGGGATATTGAAAATAAGTTCATCGAAATGCGAATACCAGAACAAGCTTACCAAAACATTAAAAGGGGGCAGTTTAGCGAATTCTATGTAGATGCTTACCCAGCTCAGGTATTTAGAGCGCGAGTTCATAGCATTGTAGAGGCTACTGGAGAAGCTCAGGGGAACTTGATGCCGGTTGAGCAAATGGTATCTGGCCACATACAAAGAGGGGCTGCTCCAATTGGACGGACAGTAATATTAGAAGTTGATAGTAAAACTATGGATATGCTCCCTATAGGAAGTACTGGCACAGCATGGATTAGTGCTAAAAAACCTCATAGCATATTAGGCTTCATGGATATCATTGGCGCCGCACATGTAAGATTACAATCCGTAAAATCCATACTTTTTGCTTTATAATATAACTCGACAATTTAGAGCCTGTAATTTACCTTTATTGTCTCTCCATGAAACAGTCCACTGTAATAAGTTGGGCTGTTTTTATTTCTATTATTAGTGAATAGCGAGGTCTTGATGATTTATCATTACACCAGAGATCGATGTACCAATTACTATTAAGCCTACAAGAGTTGCTAGATAAAGTTATTGGGGTTAAATAATCTATTGTTCTCTTCATTTAGAATGTACATAGACAGAACCTTAAGCACTAAGCTCAGCGTAAATTCCGTCTAACGTAATGTTTTCTTTAGACTTCCTCTGCGCGGACTTTTGAGCGTTCCTTGATATATAACTGGTAGCCCATTCGATTTTATTGCTGATT
>NZ_JBFRTN010000156.1:0-8625 GCF_041474095.1 Vibrio sp. 10N.222.54.A3 | reverse complement strand
CATGCTCGGCGCACAACGAAAACGAGCCAGCTTATTCAGCTGGCTCGTCTGTTATTCACATCTGTATTTTAGTTCTGTTACGCGTTGGTCTCTTTAAGCGCTTTCACATGTGAATCTTGTTTGTCATCAAGAGCAAAGTAGATTTTCGACACAATCACTTCAGCAATTAGAATCGTAAATACCACAGCAAAGAAAGCAACAACACCGTTCCAAGGACCTGTAAAGCTCACCTTGTCACCGAACAATAAGTTAATCGCTTCTAGCATGACAAACTTCGAGCCCACCAAGATAATGTAAGTGGTAATCGCTCGGTAAACCTTAGGTGCAGTACCCGGCTTGCTTTTAAAGTGCTCAGCAATCTTATGTTCTAAGCCAATAGAAAGCTTCAATAGTAGCTGAAGCAACAATGCCGCTATCAAAGAGATAGTGAAAGACTCGATATTCACAAAGTCCCAGTACTCATCAAAGAAGTTAAGAACCACTAGGTCCACCAGCACAGCTAACGTGTAACCTACGAATAGACGTTGTGGTGTATTGAATCCGTAAACTTTGTCTGAATTAGTCATGTTGTCTCTCTTTAATTTGATAAGTAGCCTCGATTTGAAATACATCTTAGCGTTCGAATCAGAACAAAACTTACCATTTGGTGACATCATCCCCTTTCCATTCAAAATTGTTAATCTTTATTGGTTGATCATTTTCTGTATCAATAATTCTCTTTCCTCTATACAGCAAAACTCAAAAATATAGAAAAGTGCGAAAAGATAAGTCTCGTCACTGCTTGTCACCAAATGGCAATTTTAAAAATACTGCACCGCCTATGATGGCTCCATCAGCGACACACACTCATTTCCAAAAGGTGCAGACTATGAAAAAGCTAATCACTAACGCGAACGTATTTAACGGTGTTGATAACAACCTAATCGAGAACGTATCTATTCTTATTGAAGACAACTTGATCACTCAAATTGGTGAGGTTGACGCTACGTTAGCCGATGAAATTATTGATGCTCAAGGTGGCACAGTAATGCCTGGCTTGATTGATGCCCACGTTCATATCACGCTATCTGCGCCTTTCAATGTGATTGATACTATGACACGTGAAGAAGTAGCGATTCGCTCAGCAAAGATTTCAGAAGAGATGCTGATGCGCGGCTTTACCACCATTCGTGACGTAGCAGGTAACACGCTTGGTCTTAAGAAAAGTATCGATAACGGCTACGCAACTGGCCCACGAATTCTCCCTTCAATGGCGGCAATTTCACAAACCAGCGGTCACTCAGATTACCGCCAAAACCAAGCACAAGAGCGTTTGGCTAATGGGCACGAAGACTCGCCAATGATGAAGCTTGGCGCAATGAAAGTGGCAGATGGCCGTTCAGAAGTATTGAAAGCGGTACGTGAACAACTGTTTATGGGCGCGTCACAAATCAAGATCATGGCTGGTGGCGGTGCATCATCAACTTTTGACCCGCTAGACACATTGCAATTTACGTCTGACGAGATGAAAGCTGCGGTACAAGCCGCTTCAGATTACGGTACTTATGTTGCTGCGCACATTCACACTTCCGATGCAATGCGCCGAGCGGCAGAAGCGGGCGTGATGTCTTTCGAACATGCGACCATCATGGACGACGATATTGCAGAGATCATTAAAGAGAAAGGCATTTGGGTGATTCCTTCTTACTTTACCTCTTCATTGATTGCAGAGCGTAAGATCCCGTTACCAAACGAAGAGACATACCGCAAGACAGAACGCGTAGGCAAAGCCATGTTCAAATCAGCAGAACTGATTAAGAAATACGATATTCAGAACATTGCTTTTGGTACTGACTGTGTGGGTGAAACCAACGTGCATGCGACACAATTGAATGAACTGGGTGCGATTGAGCAAGTATTCGATACCATCACGGCACTTCGCATGGCGACATCAAACTGTGGGCGTTTATTCGAGATGTCGACTTACCAACACCCTTACCAGCAAGGCAAGCTAGGCCAAATCGTTGCAGGCGCGTATGCCGACCTACTGATCATCGACGGTAACCCACTAGAAGGCGTGGCATGTGTTGCTAACACCGATACACAGAAACTGATCATGAAAGACGGCAAAGTGTATAAAAACACGCTTTAGCGTTCAATACTCACTCACTGAGTACCTAAAACTCAAAGGCAGGCAAGCGAACTTTTTCGTCGCTTGCCTGCCTTTTTGTTAAGCGTTGTTTTATTGCTACTATTAAGCACAGACTATTGATTCAATGATGGAACGAGTTTATTTAAGGATGAAATTAGAATGAAGCTATTACTTACTGCACGCCTAATCAGCACAGTGCTATTACTCAGTTCACTGCTGTCAGGGTGCGGTAACTTTAGAAACCTATCTAATGAGATAGAAGCTATCGACTCCATTACCAATCAATACATGATTACCTTGAATCAACCAGCCTCCGGTTCTGCCGTGGTGATTGAACAAATCAAAGACATCAACAAAAGCGAGGTTGATGGCTACGATGGCATCATCGACAGTGACAGTATTCACTTACATGTATCAAATAACATCCACTATCTACTTATCTTTGAAGATAAGAATCAAGATCTTACCCTACAAGCCGATGAAGCTTTCAGTGTAATCAACCTACGTGATCACCAAGACAGACCAACAATAGAAGTCTCACTAACGGTTAATGAGAGTGAAGCCCCAAGAGCGTTTGTTGATCGTTCACTATCTTCACTGTTAAAAATCGAATTGGATTTGATCGACATAGGCACAGTCGTGAGCTTGGAAGCTCCACCTTTTGACAGAAAAAATGGCAAACTCGGCATGTGGCAGCCGCTGACCTTTTTGCTCGAAGATAACGCTGGGCTCTACTTTCTGTCAGAGTTCGACCCAAACAAAATCCCGATCTTGTTTGTGCATGGCATCAACGCCACTGCGTTAAATTTTGCCCCACTGATTGAAAAAGTCGACCAATCTAAATATCAGATCTGGGTCTTTAACTATCCTTCAGGCTTGTCTCTGGCTTTGAACTCCAAAGGCCTGAATAACCTCATGCACACGGTGTTAACGGAATACAAAATCCAACAATTACATGTTGTGGCACATAGTATGGGAGGGCTTGTCGCCACCAACAGTCTTCGCTAGTGCCGTATTGGGCAGCTATGCGATTTTGTAAGCAGCGTAGCCACCATATCTTCGCCGTTTAGTGGTGTCGAGTCTGCTAAACAAGGGGTCGAGTACTCTCCCGTAGTAATGCCGGCATGGGTTGATTTAAATCCAGACGGGAAATTTATCGCTGACTTATTAATTGACAGCAGTAAGATTCACATTCCCCACTTTTTAGCCTTTGGTTATAACTCGGGCGACCTATTTAATACCAACAGCAACGATAGTGTGATCAATTTATCAAGCCAATTGTCGCGCCCAGCCCAACTCCACGCGTCACAAATCCTCGGCTACAACGAAACCCATTTGAGCATCTTAGATAACGATGACCTTTTTGAAGACCTGTCCGAGTTTTGGTTAAGAGCTGAAGAAGCACATTGATTTATGATTCGGTGCACTAGGCGGCGTAGGTAAATCAGATATTAAAATTGGAACGCTTAGGCATTCCAATCTTTTGGGTGAAGCGTAATGTTTTTCTGAATTGAGAGCATTGATATCCTGTGCGTTCGGGCTGATTTCGAACACCCACCCCCTCTAACTCCCCCTCCAATTAAGTTTATCCCCCCTCTAGATTGACGACCGAGGGGGAGAACCTTCTTTAGCGCTGAATGTGTAACTGCACATGTAACGATCTGTATTCAGTTCCTCCCCTTTCTACGAACCACAATGGATTGTAGATACTGATTAAGGGGAGGCTAGGAGGGGATTTTTAGTAGGACTAACACGGATTTGCCCAGAACCTTCTTAAGGCTCAGAGATTCTGTGCGGAAAGGGATTAAAGTGAGTAACCGTGTATCGGGGGTCTTAGCCTGCATGGCTATTGCAGCACCGTTGGAAATACCTAACTGATGCCGTTGAAGAAGCTATTATACTTATGTTGAAATAGACTGAATTACTAGCTGGCGGTTGTAAGCAGGTTAAGTATGTTAGGATAAAGTATAGTTGCCTTAGCCTAAAAATTTATGCAGTAACTTATGAATTTGACACTTGGTTAAAAGTATTACCATAAGTATTACCGCTCTCTTTGCGAGTTTTTTTATGGATATATATCAGCATCTTAAATAAATAAGTCGGATTCCTCACTCACCGCCAAATTTAAGACCGCAGCAGTTCGCTGCGGTTTTTTTATGTCTAATTTTATCCTGCGACCTGTTATCACCAAGGAAGAGCAACAACAGGTGTGATGACCAGTCGAAGTTGATGCTCTATCCCAAACGCGTCAGGGCTTTCAATGTAGTTCCAGTATTGAAGACCAAACTTGATGGGTTTGCCACCAATGAGAGTCGTCTTAGCGAACCCAATACCAATAGGGAATGACAATTTATTTCCACTGCTCGCTTCGTGATTATAGCTCCAAGTTGGTTGCGCTTGAATTTGCCATCCATCGTCTAGATTCGCGGTATAGAAGTACTGTCCACCAGTAATACTCGCGTCGGCGTCATTGCTTCCGCCAGCGTTCCATTGATGGGTAATTAACGCCCCGATAACCCCCCAGCTTTGTACGTAGGCTAAGGCAAACTCTGGACCGAGTAAGAATTGATCGTTACCCAGTTCATCGCTTGTTGCGGTGGGCAGTGTACCCACTATCCCCCCCACGACAATCATGCCGCTCTCAAAGGTATGACCAACGGCCACATCAAAGCCGATATCACCGAGACCTGCGTCTGAATTTTCAAATCTATCGCCCTTGTAATAGGGTTGGTCAAATATTAAAGGTATATTTGGTCTGATAAATAAGTTGGTTCGCTCTGCAATTGGCACAGGGAGAACAGGTTGAAAGCTCAAGCGATACCCGTTCTGACTGTTCGCTGAATTTAAGTCGCCTTGATAGTTCGTCCAATCCAAGTTAAAGGACATCGAGCCAAGCGTTGTGTTTGGGTTGGCTAGCTCTTTAGCTACCTCCTCTACATCTTGCCCCTCGTCGGCTAACACTACGATGGGAAGAGTGACAGCAAAGAAGAATATCGCGCTTAAACTTCGTAATTTAAGGTTTGGCATTTTTTTTCCCTGACGAAAACGTTGGTACATAAACGTTTAGCTATGAAGGATTATTTTGTCAAAGTTGCCTTTATAGAGAAGGGCAGCTCTGGAGCGGCAAAGTCAATAGCTGTGGGTGAGATGAGCGTAAAAGTGATTGTTTTTGAGTCACTTTCTCTTGTCACGTTAGATTTGTCTTATCAATGAGCAAAGATGAGGATCAGGTAGATAGCGTGAAATTATTGGTCTAAGATTTTTGACACGTAACACTTATAGTTCATCTCACACACACGGGATAAAATTATGAAACCACTAGAATCATTCATTAAAAAGGCTACGATCGTCGGCTTTGGCCTTATGTCACCACTTGTTATCGCCGCTAATTATGATGTTGTAATTTTGAACGGCAGAGTTATCGACCCTGAAACAAATTTCGATTCTGTTGCTAATGTCGGGATCAAAGATAATAAGATCACAGCAATAACGACCGATAGTATTTCTGGGGATAAAACTATTGACGCTACAGGTAAAGTTGTTGCCCCTGGATTCATCGACGTCCACGCTCATGGTCAAAACATTGGTGACTACAGAATGCAGGCGATGCAAGGCGTTACCACTATGCTGGAACTCGAATCTGGTGTTCTACCTATCAGTGACTGGTATGCAGGACAAGCTGAAAAAGGCTTACCATTAAACTATGGTGCAGCAGCTGGTTGGACTTACGCTCGTATTGCTACATTTAGTGAGACGGAACCCGAAGCGACCGTTGGCTATTTCCAAAAAGCTCAATCACGTAATGATTGGAAGATGGATATAGCAACACCTGAGCAAGAAAGTAAAATCATCAAGCTGATTGAGCAAGGCCTTGATGAAGGTGGCCTAGGTATCGGGATTAACGCTGGCTATGCACCGGGCCATGGTCAAAAAGAATATTATGCATTGGCTGAATTAGCCGCAGAAAGAGACGTAGCAACCTATACTCACGTTCGCTATGCCAGCAATGCCGAGCCACAAAGCTCGTTTGAAGCCGTTAAAGAATTAGTGGGCAATGCCGCTATCACTGGCGCTCATATGCACTTTTGTCATATTAACAGTACTTCATTAAAAGATATCGAAACCATCTTACCTATGGTCAATAAGGCTCAAGAACAAGGAATCAATGTTACTGTGGGCGCTTACCCTTGGGGCGCAGCAAGTACTGTCGTTGGCGCAGCCATGTTTTCTGGTGAAGGCTGGCGGGAACGTATGGGTTCAACCGCTGAAAACTTTCAGCTAGGTAAAGAACGTATGACAGAAGAACAGTTGAAAGACTACCAAGAAAATAAACCTGGTACCTTTATTGTCTGGCACTTCCTAGACGAGCAAAACCCTAAAGATCTTGCTCTATTAGACGCTTCGATTCTAAATCCTAATGTGTTGATTGAATCTGACGAAATGTTCTGGATGCATATGGACGAAGACGGCCACATTGAAAATTATGCAGGTGACGAGTGGCCATTACCAAAAGATCTATTCTCTCATCCTAGATCAAATGGCACCTTTGCTAAAGTACTCAGAGTCTATGTTCGTGAGCGCGGCTTGTTAACGATGACGGAAGCACTACGTAAAATGACACTGATGCCAGCTCAATTAATAGAAGATTTTGTCCCTCAAATGAAAAATAAAGGACGAATCCAAACTAATATGGACGCAGATATCGTGGTATTCGACCCAGAAACTATCGCTGATGTGGGCACCTACCAAGATCCTAACCACCCAGCCGTAGGCGTACATTGGTTATTGGTTAACGGCAAAATCGTTGTCAACAACACACAACTAGATACAGACGTTAAAGCAGGCGAAGCCATTCGACGTTAATTCACCTAATCAATGATAAATCAGACTATAGAAAGCGATACTCAGGTATCGCTTTTTTATCTCACCTCTTCGATAATTTCTTAAAGTGTCACATATAATACTTTTAAATGAATTTTCTAATTGAGGTAACATTTAGATAGATTTGCCAAAAATATTCGACATAAATCACGTTTTTATCATGTCATTGGGCGTAGTTTATTTATAAAAAAGGTGCATAAAAAGGTGCGTACAAAGGGCTTAACACTCCGTTTGATATAAATCCGTACCTATCTTTACTTCCAAACTTCCAACATATTTATATTTTATAGAAGCTAACACTGTTAAGGAAAATTTCAAATATGGACAACAAATCTGAAATCGAACCAAGTAATGATAAAGCGACAAAGTCAGGTGCACCAAAATTACCAGAATTTGAAATAAAAGATTATTCAAAAATCCCTCAACGAACACACAAATATCCTGCATCTGAACGTGCAAAAAAAATTGTTCGAGATTCTATGGCTATTGACAGCCTTTTTTCCGGTCTTTGGCCCTCTCAATGGTCTTCACCTGAAGCACCAGAATTCCATGATGAAATGGACAAGTGCAAAGCCGCTGGATTCAAGGTACTAGCAGCATGTCCTTCCGCAGACTCGTTAGATGCCTCGGTTGAAGGCATTATGAAAGGCGCTCAGTTCTACCTAAGCAAAATGAAAGAACGCCCAGACGACTATATGATGATCCGCACTACCAAAGATATTGATGAAGCGGTAAAACAAAACAAATTGGGTATTTACTTCACTCACCAAGGTACTCAAATATTTGGTGGTGATGTTGATCGCGTAGGACTATGGCGTGAGATGGGCTATGGTTACTGTTTATTGGCATATAATCAACGTAATGATGTGGGTGATGGCTGCTTCGAAATTGAGAACCGTGGTCTAACTGAATATGGAAAAAAACTTGTCGACGCTTATAACCGATACGGTATGCCTGTTGATGTAAGCCATACTGGCGAACGAACCTCCTTAGATGCGATTGAACGCAGTAGCCAACCTGTCATTTCTTCGCATTCAGGTGCGAAAGCCATTGCCGATTATCAGAGAAGCCTTTCTGACGCTGTGATTAAAGGTGTTGCGGCAACCGGTGGGGTTTGCTCAATAAATATGGTGGCTGCCTTTATGGATACATCTAACCCAGATATATTGACGACTGAACAATTATTTCGACATATTGATTATATGGTCAACTTAGTCGGTATAGACCACGTTGGCTTCGGTTCAGACTATATCCCGAACATCAATTTTACAGCGTCTATTATTCAAACACCAATGGGGCAGAACGTATTCCCTGATGGTGGCTATAGTGCCGCTGTAGGAGCAAAAGGGTTTCCTACCCCAGCACCATATCAAATTGTTGCAGCTCTAATTGATACCATGCTTGAAAATGGATACTCAGAAGAAGACTGCAGCAAGTTCTTAGGTGGCAACATGTACCGAGTATTTGATCAAGTCTGGGTATAAGAAGTTTATTAAATTTACTCAATAATTAGCACTTCTAACATCTCGTTTAGAAGTGCTTTTTTAATCGCTTCGAATGAGACTGCAGTTTATGACTGCTCCTAACTTGTTATTGTCCGTGCGACCTGAGGT
>NZ_JBFRTN010000155.1:0-27802 GCF_041474095.1 Vibrio sp. 10N.222.54.A3 | reverse complement strand
TCCTCCTACTCGATTTTAAACAGTTCTGACTTAGAGCTTTAAAACCCACCTAACCTTAAACTCTGCTCTGCATATTGCTCTAGATCAAAATAGGAGTGATTATCAATTGTATTACATGTTAAGAAATAGCACTATGCGCACATTGAATTTTATATATTGTTAATATTTGCATAATGAATCTTGCTCAAGTCGACCTCAATCTACTCGTTATTCTTAAACACCTTCTTGAAGAGAAGCACGTTTCCAACACGGCATTGGCGCTGGATATGAGCCAACCTACGGTGAGCCGATCTCTGCAAAAACTGCGTACCGTTTTCAATGATGATCTATTGGTGCGAGCGGCTTATGGCTATGAGTTAACGCCAAAAGCAGAAGCCATTAAGCAAGATCTCAATTCGGTACTGACACGTTTAGAAAAGCTGGTACATGGCGATGTATTCGAACCGCAAAGCAGTGACAGTACGGTTCGCTTCTTTGGTTTAGTGCCTAATGTCACGCACTTGCTGCCCAAGGTAGTTGCGGAGATACGTCAACAAGCGCCAAACATGACTGTTGATATCGACTCGATTCCTAAACGACACTTTGAGCCTCTGTTATCCGGTGATGCGCACTTTGTGTTGTCGACCCACGAGCCGTTAAGTTCAGAGCAAAATTTGTATCGAATGTTCGTGATTAGCCGCGATTACCGTTTGCTGATGAGTAAAAAACATCCTTTGGCGGACAAAGAGATCACGGTTGATGACTTGTTGAATAGCCAACTTGGTCAAATCTCACTGCAAGGGGATAAGAAGCTCTCGATCGAAAGTCGATTTAAAGATCTTGGCTTGATTGATAAGCAGCGCCAGCTGTCCATTCCAATTCAGCTTTCCAATTTTAACGTCGCGCCGGATATGGCAGAAGCAACCGACATCATCTTTCATTTACCGACACCTTTTGCTCAACAAGCCGCTACGCAAAGAGATCTTGTTTGTAAACGCGTGCCTAAAGCGTTGCGCCACCCATCAGAAGACGTCTACTTATACTGGCATAAGCGCTTTCATAACGACCCGATGTGTCGCTGGGTTCGCAATATATTCAAAGAGCTTTATACATAATCCATCTGCAGGGTGAATGAAAATTACGAATACCTATCAAGTTGGATATAGATCTCTTTCATTATTTGAATGGTGAATAACGAGAATCGATTTTTGGTATGAAACTTTCGTTGATAAGAGTGGTAGTTGGTTGTTTAATGCAAACCATTATCATTACCAATCACATATAAGAATGAATATCATGTCTGAGAGATCTCTTTTGATTCGCAAACCTCTTTTGGTTCGTAAACCCCTTTCGATCGCAGTCGCTGTTATTTGTACCTCACTTTCAGCTAACGTGTTGGCGCAAGAAGAAGCGCAAGCAACAGATGAGCAAATGGTTGTTACGGCAACTCGTACCGAGATGGCACTAAAACAAGCGCCAGCTTCAATGTCGGTTATCACCGCGCAAGACATTGAAGACAGCCCTGGTATTACCTTGGCGGACATCGTTGCAGAATCAACGAGTGTTGAGTCTGATTTTGATAGCACACGTGCTGGCCGTCAGATGATCTCTATTCGTGGTATGGATTCAGATTACACTCTTATCATGGTGAACGGTCGTCGTTTAAGCTCTGCAAGTGCCATCATCCGTGGTAACGACTTTGACCTATCAACGATTCCTGCTGATTCGATCGAACGTGTTGAAATAATCCGTGGCCCAATGTCTGCACTTTACGGTTCAGATGGTATGGGCGGTACAATCAACATCATCACTAAGGCTCCAGAAAACGATTGGAGCTCTACACTGAGCATGGACACTTCATCTCCACTTGATGGTGATGGAGGGGAAGAGTATTCGATGGGCTTCACGACATCTGGTGCGTTGATTGAAGACGAGTTGTTTGCTCGCCTATCTGTTAACCAAACTAGCCGTGATGCTTGGCAACCCTATTCTGGTACGCATAGCTCTGGTTACGATCGTTCAGACATTACTGCGTTAGAAGAAAGAGAGACATTAAGCTTACTCGCGAGCCTGACATGGAATGCAACAGACAACCAAACCATTGATTTCGATTTTGGTTACAGTGACGACGAACGTGAGTCATCTGCGGAAAACGTATCATCTGTGATTGAGTCTGACACACGTGTTGTACGTCAGAGCCAAGCGATCACACATAGTGGTTTTTGGAGCTGGGGTGACACGCAAGTACGTTATTCACGTGAAAATGTGACAGATAATGATGCTGCGGACTCAGATACTAACTATAGCAGTGACATCGAAGAGCTGACTCAAATTGTTGAAGCTTCGGCGACCACTTATCTTGGTGATAGTCACACCGTAACGTTTGGTATGGACTACCAGTTGAGTGAATTAACCAACAAAGAAAACTTAGTCAATGGTACATCTGAAGCTTATCAAGGTGCGTTATTTGTTCAAGACCAATGGTTAATGACGGATCAACTAACGGCAACCATTGGTGGTCGTTTAGATAAGCATGAACTGTACGGTGAAGAGTTCAGCCCACGTGTGTACTTGGTTCATCAAACAACGAATGACCTGATCATCAAGGGTGGTGTGGGTAAAGCATTTAAAGCACCAACATTGACTCAAAATCAGACAGACTACACAGTTAATAGCTGTAAAGGCGTATGTGATTTACATGGTAATGAAGATCTTAAGCCCGAAACCAGCTTGAACTATGAGATCGCTGCGATTTATAGCCAACCTCGTTGGAATGTTGAAGGTGCCTTATTCCGAAATGAAATCAACGACCTAATTGATCGTGATGAAACCTATTGTGAGAACGGCGGAGTGTTTGAATCGGGTAAAGGTTGCGCTGATAGTTCAAGCTCAACTGGCTATGTGAATGGTAAGCGTACTTATACAAACGTATCAGAGGCTGTAGTTCAAGGTGCTGAGCTTACAGGCCAATTCCAAATTACTGATGAATGGGGTGTGTCTGGTAATTACACATTCTTAGACACTGAAGATAAGTCTACTGGTGACGAATTACTTGATCGTTACAAGCATTCGGGTTTAGTTAAACTGAACTGGAGCCCAACTTACGATCTAAGTACCTTCGTGAGTGCGCGTTACCGTGGTGAACGTCAGATCGAAAGCGATCTAACTCAAGACGCTTACACAACGCTGAACCTAGGTGCTGTCTACAACGTGAATGCTTCAGTACGACTACGTGCAGGTATCACGAACTTAACTGACGAAGCTGTATCACAAGAGCTAGAGAGCATGGGCTATGTTGAAGAGCCACGTACTTACTACGTAGGTATGACAGCGGACTTCTAATTTAGAGTTCAGTAACTGATAGCTTGATACAAAAGAACCCACACTGGCTGATGCTCTAAAAGGAGAATGGCGAGTGTGGGTTCTTTTTTGATCTATAGATTTGGTTTAATTTGCCGTTTATCTATTAATCTAGATTTTGACACATGTGATCAGCGCATTACCGGACTGAGCATCCCAAGGAATCAGCTTGTCGTAATCGTGCTCGAAGATATTAACCTCGAAGTAGGGCTTCAATATCTCGACTAACTCTTTAAACGAGAATGCCACCATTGGGTGTTCATCATTCCACACTTGAGTTTCACCAGCAGTCGTCTTTTCGATGCTAAGCTTTAGCGCTTGCTTATCACCCTGACCAGAGTAATACCAACCAGAACGGAACGTGAAATCGTCTTTGTCTTGGTTTTTTGTGTGTCTAACAAACAGGTCGTTGCTGATCTTGTCTTTATCAACCACGTTAAAACAGAAAATACCTTCTGGCTTTAACGCACGATGCACACTTTCAATACACTCTTTAAGCTTCTCAAGGCCATCGTTGTAATGGATGGAATACAGGAAGCAAGTGATAAGATCGAGTGGTTCCGTGACCTCAAAGTTACTCATGTTTTGTACTGAGAACTTGGCTTCCGGGCAGCGAACTTCTGCGATATCTAACATCGGCTTGTTAAGATCTAGGCCACCGCTTTGGTAACCGAAATCAATAAAATGACGAACGTGTGGGCCAGTGCCACAAGCTAAGTCGAGGTGTGTTTTTCCTTCATTTCCAAAGATTTGATGGAGTCTACGTACGCAGTTACTTTGCGCTTGGTAGTCAATATCTACACACATTAAATCATAGTAACCGGATAGGTCGGTATAGAGTGCGTTGGCGGACATATTTGCCTGCAGCATAAGCTGAAAAATTAGGGTGGCGCATCATATACCGAAATTGGAAAATCGCAATCAAATATTCGATCAATGAAAGCGTTTTATTTTCTAACTTATGGTCGTTTTAAATGAGACCGTTTAAAGGGATGTTTAAGCTGCCAACAACATCAGTACGCGTGTCATCGCTATTCACTTTGCCCTGACTACTTATTCGTTAACTAAAACAGGTGTTGCTCCCTCAATGCAGCGACCATACGGGCTTTGCGGAACGCTTTTATCACGAGACGAGATAGGAAAAATATGGTATCTAGGTAAACCCAGTGTGACATTTATAATTTTATGATTAATCAGTAATTTTACTGATTCAAACCGAGTTCTTGAAAAGGAAACAATTCAGGAAAGTGGGCTGTTGATAAAAACCAAATCACTCAAGCTAAATAAGCGAACTAAACAAGGAGAGTTGAAACAATGACATCAGCAATAAATGCACAGGGTTCAATGGAAAATAGAACAGCATTGGAAAGCAGTGCTTCAATAGAAATTAAGGTGGATGACTTGTCGGGTGGGGAAGTCATTGAATTACTTGAAGAGCACCTCGCTGATATGTACGCCACTTCGCCAGCCGAAAGCGTTCATGCACTGGATCTAGATGGGCTCAAGTCACCAGAGATTACTTTTTTCAGTGCTTGGAAAGACAGCCAACTACTTGGGTGTGTTGCCATTAAAGAGCTAAATACCCAACACGCTGAACTCAAATCAATGAGGACCTCACAGTTTGCACGAAAGTCAGGTGTTGCCAGCCAACTTTTACAACACGTATTAGATACAGCGGCCATTCGCCAGTATCAAACAATCAGCTTAGAGACTGGCTCAGAAGACTACTTTAAGGCCGCACGTAACCTGTATGAAAAGTTTGGCTTTGGATACTGTGAACCCTTTGCTGATTATGTGTTGGATCCGCACAGCCAGTTTATGCGTATTGAGTTGCGTTAAGAGGCTAGCCTTAGATGTCGACTTACTTTGCAGGTTTCTCCCTTGGCCTTTCGCTGATTCTTGCGATTGGCTCTCAAAATGCGTTTGTTTTAAAGCAAGGGCTTAAGAACCAACACGTATTGGCAGTTTGTGCTGTATGTGCCATTTCTGACGCCTTACTGATTAGCTTTGGCGTGACGGGCTTTGGCGCAATCGTTAAGCAGTTCCCACAAATTGAGCAGTTCGCCCGTTATGGTGGCGCTATCTTTTTGGGTGTCTATTCATTCTTAAGCTTCCGATCAGCATTTACCGAAAACCACGCCTTAGAAGCCACGGCAGAAACTAAAGACTCATTAACCAAAGCGATTGCGATGTGTTTGGCGTTCACTTGGCTTAACCCGCATGTGTATTTGGATACTGTGGTATTGCTGGGGTCTATCTCAACTCAATATCAACCGGATCAAATGTTGTTTGGCGCTGGTGCGGTATCGGCGTCATTCGTGTTCTTCTTTTCACTTGGATATGGCGCTCGCTTCTTGGCTCCAATGTTTAAGAACCCGAGAGCGTGGAAGGTGTTGGAATTTGTCGTTGGCGTGATCATGGCATCTATTGCAATATCTTTGATTGTCTAGCTGCGCGTAATTAGGCTTCCATTTTGGTATAGGTGTTGAATACACGCCAGTAGAAAGCCTAACCTTACGTTTAATCTCACAAGCAGATGCAGTAAATATCGAATTCTTCGGCCCGAATGGTAATAGACTGGCAAGCCGTGATGTAGCGTTTAGCACAGTAACTCTGGGCGCTTCGTACAATTTTTGACGACCTCTGTGAAATAGCTTAAAGCTAAAGCTATGGACACCTAAAACCGCTCTAACGTTGAGCGGTTTTTTTATGTCAAAAATAACGATTGGTCACGCTATGGGCGGAGTTGGTCCAAAGCCTGAAATTAGTTGGTTTTCACAAGCTTATAAAAGGGAATTATCTCGACTATTTTGGTAGATTAAAGGTATTACCGACTTCCAGTGAGCAGCAATGAAGATTCTTCACACGTCCGATTGGCACCTTGGCCAAAACTTCTACAATAAAAGCCGTAAGAATGAACATGAACGGTTTTTACAATGGTTACTTGAGCAAGTTACAGAGCACGACATCGACGCGATCATTGTTGCTGGCGACATTTTCGATACCAGCACACCGCCGAGTTACGCTCGTGAGATGTATAACAAGTTTGTGGTCGATTCGAACAAGATCGGCTGCCAATTGGTGTTATTAGGTGGAAATCACGATTCAGTCTCTGTGCTTAAAGAGACACAACAGCTGCTCAAATACATGGGCGCAGACGTGATTCCTAATACCAATGAAGATCATGCGACTCAGGTTGTCGAACTAAAAGGCAAGAACAGCGATGTAGAAGCGCTGGTTTGTGCCATTCCTTTTATTCGCCCTCGCGATGTGTTGATGAGCCAGGCGGGTGTCACTGGCGTTGAGCGTCAGAAGCAACTCGGCGATGCAATCAAACAGCATTATCAAAGTGTTTATGATGCGGCGGTTGCTAAGCGCGCGACGTTTGCAAACAGCGAGCACATGCCGATCATCGCTACCGGCCACTTAACTGCGATGGGTGTCCAACAATCGGATTCTGTGCGTGATATCTATGTCGGCAACCTTGATGGTTTCGCCGCTGATGGCTTCCCAGACGCAGACTATATCGCACTTGGTCATATCCATCGCCCACAAGTGGTGGCAAAGCGTGAATACATTCGTTATTCAGGCTCTCCAATCCCACTGAGCTTTGATGAACTTAAGTCTCAGAAACAAGTGTGTGTTGTTGAGTTTGTTGAAGGTGAGCGCACCATTTCTCAATTGCCTGTTCCTACATTCCAACCTCTAGCTGAAATCAAAGGCGACTTGAGCGAGATCGAATCTCAGCTGAACCAATACATAGGTTTAGATAGCGACCAAAGCGTGTGGTTATCGATAGAAGTGCAAGCGCAAGATTACTTGTCGGATCTACAAGAGCGCATGCGCGCACTGACCGAAGGTTTGAATGTGGAAGTACTTCAACTGCGCCGCGCAAGAGAGCGTCGCAATCAAGCATTAGAGCAAGAGTCGGCAGAAACCTTATCTGAACTGAGCCCGATGGACGTGTTTAGCAAGCGTATTGCCTTAGAAGAGTTTGAAACGGATTCTGAAAAAGCGCGTTTAGAGCGAATGACAGTGAAGTTTAAACAAGTGATGGTTGAAGTGTCTGAGAGCGCTCAAGCGCCAAACAAAGTAGAAGAGTAACCAGTATGAAGATTTTAAGCCTAGAATTTGAAAACCTGAACTCTTTGAAAGGGCGTTGGAAGCTCGATTTTACCCAATCACCGTTTGCGGAAAATGGCCTGTTCGCGATTACTGGCCCAACAGGTGCGGGTAAAACCACCATTCTTGATGCGATTTGTTTGGCACTGTTCCACCGCACACCGCGTTTGAAAAGTATCGCTAAAGGCAACAACGAATTAATGACGCGTGGTACGGGTGAGTGTTTCGCTGAACTGGAATTTGAAGTACAGGGCAAAACTTACCGCTCGAACTTCCACCAAAAGCGAGCGCGTGGAAAACACGATGGCGCATTGCAAACGCCAACGTGCGAATTTGCGGATGCGGACACCGACAAAGTCTTAGAGACCATGCTGACCAAGAAAACCAAGTTGGTGGAGCAGGTAACAGGTCTCGATTTCTCACGCTTCACTAAATCGATCATGTTGTCTCAGGGGGAGTTTGCGGCATTCTTAAATGCCAATGCTAACGACCGTGCAGAGTTATTGGAAGAGTTAACAGGCACAGAAGTCTATAGCTTGATTTCAGAGCGTATCTACGATCATTTTAAGTCGAGTGAAGAGTCGCTTAATCACCTTAAAGCGAAAGCAGAAGGTGTGATCTTACTGTCTGAAGAGCAAATCCAAGCGCTAACCGCAGAGCGAGAAACGCTAGAAGCCGAGCAGAAGCGTTTAGCCGAGCAATTAAAAGAGTGGCAAGCGCATCTAAGCTGGTGGAAAGACGTGACCAAAGCTGAGCGAACTATTGCGACCAGTGAGCGCGATCTTAAAACCGCTCAAGATGAACTAGGCCGTAACCAACCTTCATTAGAGCGCTTGGCAAACAGTGAGCCGGCTGAAAAGCTGCGCCCAATGCACAAAGATTTAAGGCGTTGCGAACAAGAGGTGAACACTACTCAAGCTCACCTAGATAACAGCACCAAGTTACTTGCCGTTCGTGATGCAGAAAAGCAAGACGCGCAAACTAAACTGACGCAAAGCAGTGCGATTGTCGAACAGGTAAAAACCGAGCAACAAGATCAAGAGAAGATCATCGATCTGGTGCGTCCGCTAGATAACCAAATCGTCGTACTCAAAGATAAACAAACTGCGGCCGTTAATGCAGCGAATACGCTTAACGAGCAACATACGCAGCAGCGCAATCAACAGGTTGTTTTAGTCCAAAAAACAGATGCACTGAAGCAACAAGATCAACTCAGCACTGAGTATCTAAATACCCATCAAGCTGACCAACATCTGGAAAAATACCTAGGTCAGTGGCAAGCAAAGGTCGAGCAAGTTCGTACTCTAGAGCGTCAGCATTCAGAACAGTTGAACTCAGCGAAGCAAGCTTTGTCTGCGGTTGATGCTCAGCAAACGATCATCAAATCTGCGCAAGATGCTAAAGCAACGCAAGATAAAACTTTAGCTGAATTGGTTGTTCTCGAGAGTAGTGCAAAGCAACAGTGGGAAGCCTTGCAAGGCAACACTAGCGAGCAAGTGTTGAATTCGCAAAAAGATCTGTTGGAGTTTTGGAATCGCAATACGCACTCATTACTCGAGATCAACCGTGGTTTTCTAAATGCCCAACAACAGCTGCACGTGAAAACACAGGCACATCAAACCAACACCCAGTTGGTCGACAAGCTTTCGAAAGAGCGTGAAGTGTTGGTGGAGCGATATAAAGAGAAAGAGACTTCGCTTGAGCGATTAACGCGATTGATTGATCAAGAAGGTGAATTAGCAAAATATCGTGCAGCTCTAGAATCTGGGTCTGAATGCCCACTGTGTGGTTCAACAGACCATGCGATTGAACAGTCTCAAGATATTGCAAATTTGGTTGCTCAAAAAGATAGAGAAAACCTAGAGCTAACGGCTATCAAAAAAGAAGGCCAAGAGCATCGTCAGCAGTTAGATTCTCTTGCCCCTATGATTGCAGCGTTGAACGATGACATTCAACGTGCGCAAGCGGATATTCAACAAGCTCAGCTGAATTGGCAAGGCGTTGTCGGCAAGCTTCAACAGAGCTTATCGGATTTCGTTGGCACGGCTCCTGAACTGGCACTGCTAACGATTAACGATTTAGGCAATGAAGCTACAGTCCAGACCTTTGCTCAGCAGTGTGAACTTCAACTAAGTCAGAGCGCGCAGCAACTCAAAGCGTTGGGTGATGCTAAAGCGCATTACGCTGAAGCTGAGAAACAACGCCTGTCTGTAAGTGTTATGGCTGACAAGGCGCAGTCTAATCTCGAGTTGGCCGAGCAACGCTTAGCTGATTTGAATAAGCAAAACCAAGTCGCAAACGAGCAAGTGACTCAAATAGCTCAAGCGAAAGGCCAGCAATGGAACGCTTTGAAAGAGAGCATTGTTCAAACTTCTATCGAAGCACCTGAACTTGAGCATATCGATGATTGGTTTACTGCGAAATCGCAAGCATCAAGCACATGGCAGCAAACCAAACAGCAACAGGCCGATATTGAGAAGCAACTGATTACTCAAAATGCCGAATTGAAAACGTTAGACGACAAGCTAAGCAGTGTTGAGAAAGAGCTCGCGACACTGACGCAACAGAGTGAGTCTTTAGTGTCAGAACTCACTCGTGTAACGGCTGAAAGAACAGAGTTGTTTGGTGACAAAGACATTCAAGCCACCAGCAATGCGATGAAGCAAAGAGTCACTGAAGCAGTAAATGCATTTGATGCCGCGCAGTTAGTGCTTAACCGCAGCGAACTTGAACATCGAACCGAGCAAACCAAACACACTGGTTTCTCGGACGAGTTAGTCAGTAAGCAATCGAGCTACACACAAGCGTCGAATGCTTGGTTAGAAGCGCTGAAAACCAGCCCGTTCGAAGATGAGGCTAATTTTGAAGCAGCGTTGTTAGATGAAGAGGTTAGAACTCAACTTCAAAGCCTGAAGAAGTCTTTAGACGAAGCGATTGTCAGTGCGCAAGCTAGGTTGAACGCCGCCAAAGCGACACAAGTGGATCTACTAAATCACGAAAATGCGAAAGCATGGCAAGAGCAAGACCAACAGCAAGTTGAAGAAGCGACTACTGAGTGTCAAAACGCACAGCAAAGCCATGCGACAAAGATCGGTGCAATTTCTGCCAATCTTGAAACGGATAGCCAGAACCGCAGTAATCAGCAAGATCTGTTCAAGCAGATCGACGAGCAACAAGTCGAGTTTGATGATATTTCACGTCTGAACTCACTTATCGGCTCTAAGAACGGCGATAAATTCCGTAAGTTTGCCCAAGGTTTAACGTTGGAAAACTTGGTGTACCTTGCGAACAAGCAGCTACAGCGTTTGCATGGTCGTTACGAGCTTAAACGCAAAGCCGACGATGGTTTAGAACTGCAAGTGCTCGACACATGGCAGGGCGATGTGATGCGTGATACCAAGACGTTATCAGGTGGCGAAAGCTTCTTGGTGAGCTTGGCGTTGGCATTAGCGCTTTCTGATCTTGTGAGCTACAAAACCAGTATTGATTCTCTGTTCTTAGATGAAGGTTTCGGCACGTTGGATAGTGACACATTGGACATTGCCCTTAACGCGTTAGATAACTTGAATGCATCAGGCAAGATGATCGGTGTCATTAGCCACGTTGAAGCACTGAAAGAGCGAGTGCCCGTTCAGCTTAAAGTGACAAAACACTCTGGCTTAGGTGTGAGTGAGATGGAGAAGCAGTACAAGGTTGTTGCTTAGCTTCTAGTCATATTCACAGCGCAGAAATAGAAACAGGGCTGGATTAAGCAGATCCCCGACTCAGTCGTTCCTCCTTCTCGAGGATGACGGAGTCGGAAGTTGTCATGAATCACTTCGCCGTCATCCCTTAATGTCAGGATCGAATAAAAGGCAGCCGTCATTCCCTAAAGCGAGGCACGAGCGTAATAGGGAGTCTGGGCTTGTTGGTATTACTTTCTTCATTTTCTAAAGTGAGCTACGAACGTAGTAGGGACTCTAGGTTTGTTGGTTTTACCTTCGTCATTCCCTAAAGTGAGGTACGAACGTAATAGGGAATCTGGGGTTGGTCGTATTACCTTCGTCATTCTATGAAGCGAGAATCGAGCGTAATAGAGAATCTCTAGTAGACGCGAGAAGTGGACTCATCGAAAAGGAAGCGGCCATGCACAAGAAGACTCATTTACCAACTAAGACATGTCCTATTTGCCAAAAGCCTTTCTCATGGCGTAAAAAGTGGCAGCGCTGTTGGGATGACGTGATTTACTGTTCTGAACGTTGCCGTCGTCATAAGACAACTTTGGCGTAATTTCTGTTCGTTTTTAGAACACGTTAATAGTTTCGTCATTCATTTCTTAAGTTAATATTTCTATCTGTAAGACAACTAATGTATAAAGGCGGCATGAAGATACCTAAAAGAATACAGCCCTTAGTTGACGATGGTTTAGTCGACGAGGTGACAAGCCAATTAATGAGTGGCAAAGAAGCGTCAGTGTACATAGTGCGCTGCGGCGATACGATCCGTTGTGCCAAGGTATATAAGGAAATAAGCCAGCGCAGCTTTAAAAAAGCAACGGCGTATCGTGAAGGCCGAAAAGTACGTAATAGCCGCCGTGCCAGAGCGATGGAAAAAGGCTCTGGTTTTGGTCGTGAACAACAAGAGAAAGTGTGGCAAAACGCTGAAGTGGATGCCTTGTATAAACTGGCTGAAGCGGGCGTACGTGTGCCTGTGCCTTATGGCTGTTTTGATGGCGTGCTGCTTATGGAGCTAGTCACTGATGATGACGGTTATGTGGCTCCAAGATTGAACGATGTTGTAATGCCACCAGAACAAGCGATTGAAGATCATGCGGTGATGATGACTTACGTGGTTAAAATGCTTTGCGTTGGTTTGATCCATGGTGACTTGTCTGAGTTTAACGTATTGGTTGATGAATACGGCCCTGTGATTATCGATCTACCACAAGCTGTCGACGCTTCGGCTAACAACAACGCTGAGTGGATGCTGGCTCGTGACATCAATAACATCCGTGACTATTACGCTCAGTTTGCTCCTGAACTGGCAAAAACCGAGTATGCCAAGGAAATGTGGGCGCTGTACGAGAAAGGCGACTTGAAGCCAGACAGCAAACTGACGGGTGAGTTTACGGAAACCGACGACTTGGCTGATATCGAAGCCATCATGCAAGAGATAGACGCTGCGCGAATTGAAGAACAACATCGACGCGAGCGAGCTAAAGAAGAGAAAGAAGGTGTTGACGATACTAAGTTCAATTGGGCTGAATAATCGTGATGGTCAGTTTTGATCTTTAGCTAGATATCAACCAAACGCCTTTTAAAACAGAGGCGTTCTTTCTAAATAAAAACCCAATGGAGCTTCAACTCTGTTGGGTTTTCTTTTTTAGCACTAATGAAAGACGGACACTCGTATCAACTACCAATTTAACTGTTCACCATCGTAAGCGTAGAAGTGCCCACTGTTATCCGGTGTGGCAGTGCGAATAATATCGACCAACTGATGGGCGACATAGCTTGACTCAAACAACTGACCTTCAAGGACATTGGTCTGAAAAGGCTTCGACAGAGCTGTGTCTGTCGTGCCCGGGTGCAGAGCCAACACGGTGCCTTTCTTAATGGTGCGTTGCCATTCGACCGACATGGTTTTGATGAACATATTTAGGGCTGCTTTCGATGAGCGGTAGCTATACCAACCGCCTAATCTGTTGTCTGAAATACTACCTACTTTTGCGGATACCACAGCAAATTTTGGATTGTCACTCGCTCTAAGAATCGGCGTGAAGTGCTTTGCCAATAATAAGCTCGGTAGGGTATTCACAGAGATGTTTTTGAGGAAAAAATCAGGGTCGATGGACGACAAGTTTTTCTCCGGTCCAAGATCTGGAGTGTGGAGCATACCCACGCAGTTGATCAACCAATCAAGTTGTTCAAACTCAGAACTCAAACGCTTGATATCAGCTTCATTGGTCGCGTCGACTTTGTGCCAGGTCAAGCGATTGTTTTCTAGTTCCGGCTGTTGAGAGTGGTAAGTCGCGTCTACATGCACATCAAGAAAATCAAACCGAGAGAGCTCAGATAATAGGTGTTTAACCACAGCGAAACCAATACCGCCGCTCCCACCGACCACCAATATGTGTAATCTGAGTTGCTCCACCATTATAAGTTCTCCAAGTTTGTGATTCGTTGTTCAGCAGTATCGAGAATCGCTTGTTGTGATTGCTCGTCCATGTTGTCCCAAGAGCGATATAACATTCCCATACGTGGGTTGCGGTTTAACGCATCGCGGTGCTGGTCCATAAAGCGCCAATACAAGCTATTGAAAGGGCAAGATTGCTCGCCGCTGCGTTCTTTTATCTTGTAGTGACAGCCTTTGCAGTAGTCACTCATGCGGTTGATATAGGAACCGCTGGCAGAGTATGGTTTGGTTCCTACGATCCCGCCATCCGCAAAAAGTGCCATACCTCGCGTATTTGGCATTTCAACCCACTCAATCGCGTCGACGTAAATACCGAGGTACCAACTATCGACTTGGTCAGGGTCTATACCCGTGATTAAACAGAAGTTGCCAGTGATCATTAACCTTTGGATGTGGTGCGCGTAAGCAAACTCAAGAGACTGGTCAATCGCATGCTTCATGCAGTTCATCTTGGTTTTTCCGTCCCAAAAGTAATGGGGCAGGTTATTATGTGCTGAGTAATGGTTTTTGTTGGCGTAAGCAGGCATGTTTGCCCAATAGACGGCGCGTATGTACTCTCGCCACCCCAGTATTTGGCGTACAAATCCTTCGACCTGTGCAATATCGATGCTTGGCTTATCTGGTGAGCTGTCTCGAAGACAGGATGCTTGGTAGGCCGACAGTGCTGCATCAATCACTTCTTTAGGGCTCAGCAGTTTACTGTTCAGCGAGAACGATATACGGCTATGATACAAGCTCCATTTAGAGTCGTGCTCTGTCGTCATCGCATCTTGAAACTGCCCAAATAACGGCAAGCAGACTTGGCAGAAATGAGCGAGTAGAGACAAGCTTTGTGCGCGGTTCACCGGCCATAGTAACTGGTTACCGACTTGACCAATAGTTTGCACTTGGTGGTGCTCGATACGCTGCAAAATGTCGGTTATGTCATTGGTAAACATTAGCGGCTGAGGCAGGTTTTCGATGTCTTGTTTCTTGAGTTTCTTTCGATTGTTCGCGTCGTAATTCCATTTGCCGCCAACGGGCTTTCCGTCTTCTAACAAAATGTCGAAACGCTTTCTCATTCGGCGATAGAAGTGCTCCATCATGATGTGTTTGTCTTTCGGAAACTGTTGTTCGATCTCTTCGAATGGAAAGAGGAAGTGTTCTGTATCACAACAACCTTTGGTCGCATTGGTGAGCTTGAGCTTGTTCATCTGCTCTAAAAGGCGATATTCATCTGGCCTTTGATATTCGAATTTCTCTGCGCCGAATTCGTGTACATAGTGCTTTAGAAGTGTGTCTAGGTTTTCAAATTGCGTTGTGTCGTCAAGAGTAAGGTGGAGTACTTGATGACCTTGTTCTTTGAGTTCGTTAGCGAAGTAACCCATCGCACAGAAAAACGCGGCCACTTTTTGAACGTGAGAGGCAACATAATCTGTTTCTTGTTTTAGCTCAGCAATGATGTAAATAACGTCATCGTTAACCTGTCGAAACCATGAATGCTCAATGTTGAGTTGGTCACCTAATACAAGTCGTACCGTTTTAAATTTCATAATGCGTCCTGGTTTGTGAGGCTTGTTGTGACTGCGTTACCGCCTGTCCATTGATTGATGAAGGCATGGTCTGGGTCGTACATTTCAGTACGTTGATTCAAATCGAAATGACGTGATTTGTTAATTATTAGACGCTTACGAGTTGATAGGCTGACAAGATCACAAATGATTACTCTAAGTGGGAAATAGGAGATTTCGGTCAGGATGAGTGTGTTGAAGAGGATATCAAGCCAACCAATAATACCGATAGAGGTTGGCAAAGCCGGTTATTTTTGAGTGTCGAACTGGAGCTTCTATTCCATAGGAACAACGAGAATATCGATAGGGGAAGTATCGATGATCAGTTTAGAATGGGAGATGAGCTTATGCCAAAAATCATGGTGATGGCCGCACAGCAATAGGTCAACGCCGTTTGCTTCGATGGCATTTTTGAGCTTATCGTTCAAATCACCCGTTCCCACGAAAATGTGCTTGATTGGGTGTTTGGCGTAGGCTTCAAACTCTTTCAAATGCTTAACGGCATCTTCATTGATGGGTAAATCACCGTCATTTCCCTGAATATCAACGAGCTCTGGATAAATTTCTCCATGCGTACCATCGATATAAACAAATGAAATGCCAGCCTCCAGTTTATCAGCGAAGAAGGTCGCTCTATCAATGAGAATCTTGGTGTCGTCAGACAGTTCAAGTGCGACCAGAATATGTCGGTAATCCATAATTAAAGCCTCTTGTTGTGAGTTATGTAACAAGCATAGTTTCTGTTGACGCAAATGATATCGAAGAGATCTCATATTCCGTAAAATCATCATTCAATGTTCTTCTAAGCACTATCGTATTTATATCGCTTTGATTGATAAGAAATTTACAAAAGGTTGATATAGTGGTTGAAGCGCTAGCTTATGCTGTTAGATAGGCTTGATAGTTCAATGCGCCAATAACGAAGAGGCATCAATGACAGCACTACTAACCATTCCCACTCGAACATTAGGTTTCGACTACGATATTGAGATCCGAGACTGGTCTCAAAAGCTCGTCGGCTTTCATGTGTTTGAAGATGGTAGACGACCGCTTGATGGAGGCATTGGGCTGAGCCTCAACCTTGTTGAACAGTTTGACGTGAATGGTCGTTGGCTAAATTCATTACCTGCGCGTTATCGTGAAATCACCGACGACTTTCCAGAATACCAATACCAGATGTTGTGGCTTGCTGCGAATACTTATGAAGCCGCGCAATTGCTTGAATTAAGGCCTGTTATTTTGGCTTTGATCTGCATGAAATACAGTGTCGACAACAAGAAAGCACTGGCACTAAGTCGCTTAGGGCAGAAGAAGAACCTTACCAAGTTGGGCTTAGACGGCAGCAAGGCGACACTCAAATTCATCGACAAGCTAGAGCTTCATTACAATGTTGGTGATGAACTCGACCACATTGTTCGTATTCTCGAACCGCTGCAAAGACGAGTCCTTAAGTTTAAGCATTACTCAAAAGTTGGATACACAGCCCTGCGTTTGGACCAAGTTCATCCATTTCTAACTGGCAGCCGATTAGGGATTGCAATGGTGGAAGAGGGCAGACTTAACGCACCGTCGAAGATGGCGATGTTCCAAGATGCGATATTGCTAGGGCAAGATTTGGAGATGGATGATCCACTGCGCGCGATTACCAGTCAGAACTCTTTTGCGATGTTTGAACAACTCCATGACCGCTGGACGGAGCAACGCCAATTACGTCGTTTGGAGGGTAACTGCCCAATGGATAAAGACATCCCTTATCCCGTTCCTTTACTTGGCAATGACAACATTCATCCGCTCACGGATTATTACGACCTTGAACACGAAGGCATCGAGCAGAAGCACTGTATTGGCGTGTATCACAACCGAATCATGAGCGATCGTTATGTGGTGTTCCGCATGCTCAAGCCTCAGCGTTTAACCATAGGTTTACGCCGCGTCCCGAGCAAAGCATTTCCTTTTGAAATAGACCAAATCTGCGGAAAACGAAATGCACCTCCGTCGGAATCCGCTCGCCAAGTGATTCACGACTGGCTAGAAGCGAGTAAGCAAAAATATCCTAAGCAATAGCCATTAAGTAGAAGGAATACAGGATGTTTCAACAAGGCGATCTTTGCCCTCATTGTGGTTTGATTATTGTGATGCCTACGGATCTGCAAGGTGAATGCATAGGATGCGGCGAAGAAATTAATCAAGACCCAGCAGACGATTACGACGAAGAAGAGTAGCTTTACCTACACTTAGATTAAACAAGGCTAGGATAGCCGAATTACTCTCTTTAAAAGGACGGAAAAATGCAGAAAGTAATCTTTAGAAATTGCGATGAAAACTCACCTTATTGGCATGAGTTAGAGGGCTTATTTCAAAGTGAATGGTCTGATTTCAAGTTTAAAGATACATATAAAGAAAACGTACAACTCCCTCCAGTAATAACAGTACTTCGCGATAATGTGGTCATTGGTGGCTTGGCGTATTCCTATTTTCAAGAACCTCACCAAGTTCGTGATGTAGTGTGGATCAACGCTGTGTTTGTCGACCCTCAATGGCGCGGTCAAGGCATTGCCAGTGAACTGATTAATCGTGGTGTCAGACAGGTTTCTTCTGCAGTGCAAACTCAACTCTACGCGTACACCAATATCATGGGTCTCTACCAAGGGCTAGGTTGGTCAATCGTAAATATCGAATCAGAACCGAACCATAAAGTGATGAGTATTGAGCTTAATCGATAAGCTCGGAATAAAAGCCTGATATTAGTTTATCTGCCGTTCGAGTAATGAATTTCTCCCTTTCATCCATAATGCATAAACCTGTTAAATTTTCGTTGAAACTCATGCCGATATCGCCTTTAAATCAAACAACTAGCTGTTGATTAAAACGATCAAGACGATTTATTGCAGCAGTTGTTGAGCACAAAGCCTATATTGACTAGAATGACGCACTTTTTTTATTTACGTACATACAGGTAATGAACATGAGCGATACTAATTCAAGACCAGCTTTACCAGATCATCTTGCAGGCAACCCACGCAGCCCACACCACGTTGCTGAGTGTTTCGAATACCCAATCGGCATTCGTCTAAATGGTAAAGAGCGTACTGATGTTGAAGAATACTGCATCAGCGAAGGTTGGGTTAAGATCCCTTCTCCAAAAGCGCTAGATCGTTTTGGTCAGCCAATGCTTATTACTCTAAAAGGCACTGTAGAAGCTTTTTACATCGACGCATAGTCACGTCGTGTGGCTAGCTAATACTTCGAGTAATTAGCTAATGTTTGCTTAATTAGCCAACATCAAGCCACCAAGCGTTATTACCTAAAAGGGTCTAGAGAAATCTAGACCCTTTTTGTTTGCATTGATTTTAGCGAACTTCTTTAACCAATAGCCCAAACCACCTTCATAACTCCACAGATTCAACCAAAATTGTTGTTATTCACTATGCATTCGCAGTAATAACAAAGTTGTTGTTGGTTGATTTATGTTCGCTCGATCTTTTTGGATTTATTCGTACTCGAAAGTTCTGATGTTTAATTAAACAGATACAAACAAAAATATGAAGCGCAGTCTAATTAAATGAAACTAATATGCTGTATTTAAAGTTATTTTTTGTTAATAACTACCTCTATCACAGAAATTAATCCTGAAGCACATACAATTCCCTTGATTTCGAATGAGCGCTAAATTTTTTCGTTCGAGCATTTAAAATCTTCCTTCGCCCAATAATTATGAGGTTCCTATGTTTGGAATATTCAAACCTATGGCGCATATCGATCGCTTGTCATCAGATAAGATCGATAGCACCTACACACGACTACGATGGCAGCTGTTTCTTGGCATCTTCGTTGGCTATGCGGGGTACTACTTAGTCCGTAAAAACTTTAGTTTGGCGATGCCTTATCTCATTGAACAAGGTTTTAGCCGTGGAGAACTAGGGGTTGCATTAGCGGCGGTATCTATCGCTTACGGCTTATCTAAGTTCTTAATGGGCAGTGTTTCTGACCGTTCTAACCCTCGTTACTTCCTCAGCGGTGGCTTGTTAATGTCGGCACTGGTGATGTTCTGCTTTGGCTTTATGCCTTGGGCAACAGGCAGCATCACTGCGATGTTTATCCTGCTGTTCTTGAATGGTTGGTTCCAAGGTATGGGTTGGCCAGCTTGTGGACGAACCATGGTCCACTGGTGGTCACGAAAAGAACGTGGTGAGATAGTGTCAGTATGGAACGTTGCTCACAACGTGGGTGGCGGTTTGATTGGCCCAATGTTCTTGTTGGGGCTGTGGGCTTTTAACGACGATTGGCGAACCGCTTTTTATGTTCCTGCATTTTTTGCCACTCTCGTTGCTGTCTTTGTTTGGTTTACTGTAAGAGATACACCTCAATCTTGCGGCTTACCACCGATTGAAGAACATAAAGACGATTACCCAGACGACTACGATACGTCTCATGAGAAAGAAATGACGGCGAAAGAGATCTTCTTTAAGTACGTTTTCTCTAACAAACTGTTGTGGTCAATCGCTATTGCCAATGCGTTTGTTTACCTTATCCGCTATGGCGTACTCGATTGGGCTCCAGTTTACTTAAAAGAAGCAAAAGACTTCTCTGTAGATAAATCATCTTGGGCTTACTTCTTGTATGAGTGGGCAGGTATCCCTGGCACCTTATTGTGTGGTTGGATTTCAGATAAGTTATTCAAAGGCCGACGTGCACCTGCAGGTATCTTGTTCATGGTTCTAGTGACAGTCGCTGTGTTGGTATATTGGCTGAATCCAGCAGGTAACCCAACGGTTGATATGCTGGCACTGGTTGCGATTGGTTTCCTTATCTATGGTCCTGTAATGCTGATCGGTTTGTATGCACTGGAACTTGCACCTAAGAAAGCTGCAGGTACAGCGGCTGGTCTAACAGGTTTGTTTGGTTACTTAGGTGGCGCGGTTGCTGCGAACGCAATACTCGGCTTTATGGTTGACCATTACGGCTGGGATGGCGGCTTCATTATTTTGGTCGGCGCTTGTGTAGCTTCAATCATCTGTCTGCTGTACGCCTTCTTAGGTGAGCGTGCGCACCATAAACAAAAAGATCTCGAACGAGAGAAAGAAGCGTTAGCTCAGTAGTGTATTTACTGAATCACATCTATAAATAACAACAGAGGCAGGTATATCCTGCTTCTGTTTTATCAAGGGAAACAATAATGAAAACAACGTCACTGTCTCTCACCTTATTAGCACTAAGCTTATCTGCAAATGCATTAGCAGATCCTTTAGTGATTGCGCATCGCGGTGCTTCTGGTTATTTACCTGAACACACATTACCCGCTAAAGCGCTCGCTTATGCAATGAAACCCGACTACATCGAACAAGATGTCGTGATGACCAAAGACGACCAATTGGTGGTTTTGCATGATCATTATCTAGACCGAGTCACCGATGTCGCGGATCGCTTTCCAACACGTGCTCGTTCAGATGGCCGTTACTACGCGATTGATTTTACGCTCGCTGAGATCAAATCATTAAAGGTGACCGAAGGCTTTAAGTTAGATGAACAAGGCAACAGAGTGGCAGGGTACCCAACGCGCTTCCCAATGTGGCAGTCTGATTTCCGTGTCGCTACCTTTGCAGAAGAAATCGAGCTGATCCAAGGCCTAAATAAGACCTTAGGTTATGACGTGGGCATCTATCCTGAAATTAAAGCACCTTGGTTCCATCGTCACGAAGGCAAAGACATCTCCAAAGCGGTACTTGCGACCTTGCATCAATATGGTTACCTATCGAAAGACGACAAAGTGTATTTGCAGTGTTTTGACGCCAATGAACTTCAACGCATTAACGATGAGCTCATGCCAGTGATGGAAATGGATCTTAAGCTCGTTCAGTTGATGGCCTATACAGATTGGAATGAAACCATGACCTACCAAGGTGACAAAGCAACGCCGTACAGTTACGACTGGATGTTTGAAGCTGGTGGCATGGAAAAAGTGGCGTCTTATGCGGAAGGAATAGGCCCTTGGAAGCCAATGTTGGTGGACGATGCATCGACCAAAGATAACATCATTATTAAACCGTTAATGAAGTCAGCAAAAGACGCGGGCTTAGATGTTCACCTGTACACGTTCCGTGCTGACCCAGGAAGAATCCCAGCTTATGCTGATAACTTTGATGGCATGTTGGATGTCTTCTACAACCAAGTCAAAGTTGATGGTGTGTTTACCGACTTCCCAGACAAAGCGGTCGACTTCTTGAACCGTTAATACCCCGTCAGTTACGAGCTATTAGTAACGAGATACTAAGAGCCAAAAGCACCGACTAAAGGTGCTTTTGGTTCTTCTTTCACTTTTTGGATCTCCTTGTACTGGCCTCGAAATCCTACCTATATTCTTCTTTCTCAGCCCACATTTTGATATTCACTCGGTTTACAGCTATAACCTGACTTGATAGGTTACTCCCAATGCAGCCAGATGCTTAATCTATAAGTGTTTATCGGCTCAACCTGATATTGAATTTGGAAAGATCATGGAAGAAAGAAGCAAAGCTTATCTTGATAGCTACCTCAACACATTACCAGCAGACGTTGCTTCGCAATACACCTCTTTTAGTGCCGACTATTACTGTGCTGATGAATACAACGCCAACCTCTGCGCCCAGTTAATTCTCAAGGGTGAAAAACAAGCGTCTTGCAGCCTTGAATATTGGTACAGCCATGAAGGCGAGACGAGACCAGTAGTTGGTCACTTGCAAGTCGTCACTGACTGGGATGGCAAGCCAGTTTGCATTGTAGAGATCACTTCAGTCTCACAGTGCAAATATAACGAAGTGACGGCGGAGTTTGCTGCTGCCGAAGGCGAGGGTGACAAAACACTCGAATGGTGGAAAGAAGCTCACTGGAACTTCTTCTCTCGTGAATGTGAAGAGCTCAAGATCTCACCAAGTGAAGACATGTTACTTATGTTGGAGCGTTTCAAAGTGGTTTATCAATAAAGGGTATTTTGTGTTTAGAAGATCGTGCTCCATAAACAGTAACAAGGTTGTCCATAATGAGCCTAACCGTCCGAGAAGTTTTTATAGGCTCGCTTAAACATTAGATAATTCATCGTATGCAGGAGGCAAGATGACAAAGCTAATCGAATTAACAGAAATAGTCTTATTCGACTGGGGCAATACGCTGATGGTCGATTTGCCAGACGCACAAGGGAAGATGTGTGACTGGGAAACCGTACAAGAAGTGAGTGGTGCTCGTGCATTACTGGGGGAGTTGTCGAAAACTCATCTAGTTTATGTTGCTACCAATGCTGGTGATTCCAGTAAAGACGACATCATTCGAGCCTTTGAGCGTGTTGGCCTGTCTCAATATATCTTGGGTTACTTTTGTAAGGCGAGCATTGGCTTTTCTAAGTTCGAGTCGGGGTTCTATCCTGCCATTATTTCTAAGCTCGGTGTTTCACCACAAGAGATCACCATGGTAGGCGACACTCTAGAGAAAGACATTTACCCAGCACTTGAAGCGGGTTTGCAAGCGGTGTGGTTGAATACGGAAGGAGTTGATCTTAAGTCAGAGCATCCGAATATCGTACAAGTTCAATCCCTAAGCGAACTGTTGGAGTAGTGCGATTAACTCTCTGATATTAAGTTCAGATAAAGCGCTTGTCCGTTTTGACGTAAACCTCTCATCTCTTTGCTGTTTAATCCTCTAAGCTAACTTTAGTTTCTACTATGAGGGCTAGGTTATGAGTATCGAACGTCATGGAATATCGGTTGGAATTGAACGTGTTAGCGGTGAAACCATCGTTGTGTTTAAAGCGAAAGGCAAGCTTACACACGATGACTATCAAGCAATGATGCCAATTCTAAATACCACGCTAGAAGAACTCGATTCATCTGAACTCAAGATGCTGGTCGACATCTCCACCTTAACGGGTTGGGAGTTACGTGCTGCTTGGGACGATTTTAAACTTGGATTAGAGCTCAATTCGAAGATAGACAAAATCGCGATATATGGTGATAAAAGCTGGCAAGAAATGGCATCAAAAGTCGGCAGTTGGTTTGTGTCCGGTGAGATTAAGTCATTCGAAGACCATGACTCTGCGCTTAAGTGGCTAGTCGATTGATACTATTCGCGGGCAGCTAGAGAGCAGTTCGTAAACATCGCCAATGACAGTTGATGAGCATTGTCTCGAACGCTGTCATTTTTCGTTTTGGCGATGATATTTCCTATTCGATTCAATAGAGTATATTCCTTCCAGCGTGTAACATACCCAGGCTTTGTTTGGTCGCGACTAATGGTGTGGCTTGATTCAGTAAGAACGAGAACTAAAACAGAAATAAGGTCTAACGACATGCATAAGGTAATTGATAAGCTGGCTTGGATATTCATCAAAGACGGCAAGCTGTTGATGGTCAGATCACAAGGCAAAGAACTGTTCTATCTACCGGGTGGTAAGCGTGAAGCTGGCGAAAGTGATGAGCAAGCACTGGTTCGCGAAATCAAAGAAGAGATCTCAGGTGATTTAGTGCCTGACTCCATCAAATACGTCGAGACGTTTACAGGCCAAGCTGATGGCAAAGCGGAAGGCGTATCGGTGCAATTGACTTGCTATCTTGCTGATTATACTGGCGAACTGTCTCCGGATGCCGAAATTGAAGAGCTTAAGTTTGTGGATGGCAACGACAGAGCGGTATGCTCATTGGCGGCACTGGTTGCGCTTGATTGGTTAGAAGCGAACCAGTATTTGGCTTAAGGTTTTAGCGGCTACTAGATAATACTGAAGATTGATCTTCAAAAGATCATCGCTTACGAATAGCTTGAAGGGCGGCTGTCTTTCATCAACAGGTCGAGTTTCCTTTGAGCTTTCTTCGTGTCTTGTAAATCCACCACCTCAATCATTTCACACTCATCTCGTACCATCTCATTAATTAGGCTTGGGTAGTGTCGGCAATCTTCTGGTCGGTCTAAGTAAATGCTACATGTGTACTTGGCTTGAGCCTTGGTGTCTTTCGTCGGAACCAGCTCCAGAAAAGGGCAGCGAGTTAAACGTTCGCCAGATTCAGGGTCGAACCAGATCTCGCTTCCTCGAACATATTCAAAGATGTCTGGGTTGAACAACTCCCACAAATCGATCTCTTCTTGAGTCGCGGCAAGGTCGCCATCTCCGTATTTGATACAGCATTTTCCGCATTGATTACAATCTTTCATTATCGACTTCATAAGTTGGTGAGCTTTTATCATTTTACCACTGATAGGCGTGGCACGTTGATTTTGTTGTTCATGGTTAAGCCGTTACGGGCGGGAACTTGGAATAGCGGTACTTAAAATCAATTTATCTATGCACCACCACTCCAATCAAAGCTGTAAACAGTGATACAATTTGCGCCTCTCACGTTATTCAAACAAAGGCATCAAGATGAGAACCGTATACACCACCGAAGGCAACATTAACGCAAAGAAACAAAAAGAGGCTTACCCAAAGCTCGCTTTATGTGACAAGTGCGTTGGTGACTATGTGGTTATCGAGCAAGGTGAACGAACTTACAAGCCTTGTGCTAAATGTGGTGCCGACGATTAATGCGCCTTGATAAATACCTATGTAAAAGCACTGACCTAACCAAGCCTGAAGCGATTGAACGCATCCATAATGGCGAGGTGAACGTAAACAGTGAAACAGTCACCGATGAATCGACTCAGGTTCATGAAACCAACGCCATCTTATTAAATGGCATGCCGCTTAAATTGCGTGAATTTCGTTACCTCCTGATGCACAAGCTTGCGGGTACTATCTGCTCTAACATCGACGAAGTTTATCCTTCATTGTTCAACTACATCGAGATAGACAAAGCATCAGAACTGCACATTGCAGGGCGCTTAGATGCTGACACCACAGGCTTAGTCTTGATTACCGATGATGGGCGATGGTCATTCAACATCACTCTGCCAACCAAGTCGTGTAAGAAGGTGTATCGCGTGACATTGTCACGAGATATCAAAGACGATGTCGCTGATAAGTTTAAAGCGGGCGTTAAATTGCAGGGCGAACAAAATCTGACGCGTCCGGCAGAACTCGAAGTGATTACCAATAAAGAAGTGCTGTTGACCATTACAGAAGGTAAGTTTCATCAAGTAAAACGAATGTTTGCTGCGGTCGGGAATCGAGTTGTTGGCCTACACCGTGAACAGATTGGTGACGTTCGTTTGGATGTTGAAGCAGGCCAGTGGCGTTATCTAACTAAAGCCGAAGTTGACTCATTTTAGCAAGACTCTGAATAAGAGCTCTGAATAAACGCCGTAACCACTTAAAGCGTTAAGCGTGTCAGCACCAGAACATCAATACTATAAGGATATAGGATGGAAAACCTAAAAGTCTCAGAAACTAAGTCTTTTGTACCCGCGAAAGACTTCGTTTTATCCAAGCGTTTTTACCAGTCAATCGGTTTCGAGCTGATGTCTGAATTTCACGACATCGCCTATCTGCGACACGGCGGTTGTGCGTTCCTTCTGCAAAACTTTTATGAACCTGCGCACTGTCACAATTACATGATGCACTTGCTGGTTGAAGACGTAAAAAGTTGGTATCAACACATCCAAAACTCTAATGTAGTGTCGGAATTTGAAGTTACCGTTTCCGAGGTTGTTGAACAGCCTTGGGGAATGCTTGAGTTTTGTATCACTGACCCAAGTGGTGTGCTGTGGCGTGTGGCTGAAAACATCAGGCCGCGTTAATTGATCCAACTTGCATTAAGGCCAGTGAAAACTTCAAATTATCCATCTGTTTCTTTATTTATGCCGACATAAGGCAATGATCAAATAGGTTCAAACATGGATATAAAGGCTAAAATGCACAGCCAAGACGTTTACTACTGTGACGACGTTGATTTGGTTGTTGAGCAAACTCAATGCTTAGAAGTGCTATACGATTTCAACCACACTCGCCCGAGCGAAGGTAATAAACGACAACAGATCATGAAGCAGTTGTTCGCCGAAGTCGGTGAGGGCTGCTACATTGAACCACCACTACATGCGAACTGGGGGCGTCACACGCACCTAGGCAACAACGTATACGTGAACTTCAATTTAACTCTGGTCGACGACACAGACGTATTCATCGGCGACAACGTGATGATTGCGCCTAACGTGACCATCGCCACTGGCACACATCCCATCAGCCCAGAACTCAGGCTAAAAGCAGCGCAGTTCAATATCCCCGTTCGTATTGGCAACAACGTATGGCTTGGCGCACACACCGTCGTACTTCCCGGTGTCACTATTGGTGAAAACTCAGTAATAGGGGCAGGGAGCATCGTCACCAAAGACATCCCAGCCAATGTCGTCGCAGTCGGCAACCCATGCAAAGTGGTACGCGAAATCAACGAACGCGACCGAGAGTATTACCACAAAGATCGTCGCATTCCCGATGAATTAAAGTAAGCGACTTTTCACACGCCTGAAATTAGCTGTGACATAAGTCATTGTTATGCAATGGCTTAGTTGTATATTACTTATCTATCTTAGAAGCTAGACAAAATTATTCTGGAGTTAAGTGCAGAATTTTTCTGTTTGATAGCTGTTATATGTACAGGGAGTTTCAATGAAGGGTTTTCTCAAAGGGATTTTAGCTTATCTTGTTGTGATCTCGGTAGCTCTGCTAATTTCTCGCAATTTTTTTGATTACCTATCCACAATAGACTTGGTTGACTACATTGCATATGCCGGGGTTTTACTTGTTGTATTGGCTGGCATTACATTTGATGGTAACAATCCAGCTAATCAAGACTTTTTATCGTTAATGATTCATCGTGAACTTGTGTCCCGAACCAATGACTTTCAAGACGAAACGAATAAAGTAAGTTTTGCAGTTAATGTCGGATTGATTGGTATATTTTTACTTATTGCTAGTGGTGTAATGGCTTGGCATATTAGTAAGTAAAACATATAACAAATAAGGATTAAGGTGTTGCGCAGCCAACACTAAATCCCGAGTGTTGAACAAGCCCGAAGCCACTTTGTTAAGTAAATTGTACGATTGAACTTGAAGGGCACATCGCTTTGAGGCTTTTCTCAAGGCGAGCGGGGTCAAGATAAGGTTGCGATAGCAATCTTATCAACCAGTTAGCTATTTTTCGTTTCTTTCGTCGTCACATCTCCTTTGATTTCGTCAATGCCATTCTCCTTATTATCAAATGCCTTTCGGCTACATGGGTCGGCTCACTCCAACACACGCCATCTCATGCTCACAGCAAGGGCAGATTCTTATCGCTTTGCTCCTTATCGGTGCCGTTAGCGGCGGCATCATATAGACCAAGTTCAATAACAGCAGTTGAATGCGGGCTCTTAAGGCGTGAGCTTGACCACGTAAAAATCCGTAGTCTCGTACTCTCTGCAACCCTTTGGGCAGCACGTGTTGCAAAATGAGCAGCAAAAACTTCAGAATGGGCAAGGTGCGCGTTCGCCATGCATTGGTCTGACTCTCTTTATAGCGGAAGGTGACAGTATCATCTGTGATACTGATGATGTCTTCATCAGGCAGCACACCGCGATAGAGATAGCGCGCCAAATAGCTCAACGCAGCCTGACCGTATCCCACTTGTCTGCAATCGACCACCCATTGTTTGGGTATGCCACTCGGCAGCCACAACGTTGGGTGTTGA